>CAZUPX010001032.1:0-3364 GCA_964622155.1 uncultured Planctomycetaceae bacterium
GCGCTCGCAGTCGGCCAGCAGGCGCTCGGCGCTCGTGTAGCCCAACAAGCCGGCCAATTTGGCCAGTTCGCGAGGTTCGTCGGGCAGGTCGTCGCGGGCCGTGGTGCTCATCAATCGCAACCGCGACTGGATAGTGCGCAAAAAGCGGTAGCTGGAGACGAAGAATTCGCAATCGTCCCGCGAGAGAATGCCAGCCTCGCTCAACGCGGCAAGCGCATCGAGCGTCGGGGGCTGTGCGATCTCGGGGTGCGACTTGGCGTGCTTGAGTTGCAGCATCTGGACTAAAAACTCGATGTCGACCAGCCCGCCCGGACCGCGTTTGAGATTTCCCGCCGCGGCATTCTCCTCCATGCGCTGCCGCATTTGCCAGATGATCTGGGCGTCTTCACTGCGCCAAGCGGGCGAGAACGCCGCCTCGCCCAGCGCCGCGGCCGTTACGGCGGCGGCCGACGGCGAGCCGAAAGCGACCCGCGCCTTGCACAGTGCCTGGCGTTCCCAGAGCTGGCCCTGGCCGGAGCTGAAATAGCGGCCGAACTCGGCCAGTGACGTGGCCAGCGCGCCGCTCTTGCCGGTCGGTCGCAGGCGGGGATCGATTTCGTACAGCCGGCCATACGGACCCAACTGGCTGGCGATTTTGATGATCCGCTGAGCCAGCTCGCTGAAGAAATGCTGGTTCGTCGTGGTCGTATCGCGGCGCGTGCGGCGAGGCGCGACGGTCGTGCCGTCGGCTTCGTACAGGAAGATCAAGTCCAGGTCGCTGTAGTAGTTCATCTCGCGACCACCGAACTTGCCCATCGCGACAATCACCACTTCACACACCCCAGCAGGTTGGCCTTCCTCGCCGATCGTCGGCTCGCCCAGCTTGGCCGTCAGCCGTTCGTACTCCACGCGGGCAATCTGCTTCAAGCAGGTTTCGGCAATCGCCGTCAGGGCACCGGTCGTGGCCTCGTTCTTTTCCTTGCCGAGAATATCGCGCACACCGACCCGTAGGTGCTGCGCGTTCTTGAAGCTGTGCAGCGACGGTTCGATGTCCTCGGCCCCTCGGCACAGGTCAACCAGCGTGGCATCGAGAACTTCCGCCGTGGGCAATTTGTCCAGCAGCAAACTGTCCATCAGCTCGTCGAGCATGCCGGGGTTGCTGGTCAAAATGTTCGACAGGTACTGACTCGATGAACACAGCTCGACGTACAAGTGCAAAGTCGGCGGATTGAAGCTGAACAGCTCCCACAACACGCCCTTGCCGCCCAACGAGTCGCTCACCTTGGCCAGGTTGATCAGCGTCGCGTCAGGATCGGGCGTCTTGTCGATCGATGCCAAAAGCTGCGGAGCGATCGCCGCCAGAAAATGCCGGCAACGTCGCGTGGACAAGTAGCGAATCTTCTCGGTCGAAAGCTCCATCAGGTTCTTGTACGCCTGCGAAACGTCCCGGAAGTGATATCGGCCCAATACTTCTTGAATCCGCTGGCAAGTCGGCTCGGGATCGAGCACCAGGTCGCTCTCTGGCTGCGATTCGGCGTCGTCGCGGAAGGCGTCGTGCAGCAGGTGATCCAGAATCTTGCGATTCTGAGTGGTCTTGCTTTTGTAGTCGGTTTCGAAGGCGACTAGCGCCGTTTGTTCGGGCGTGTCGGCATAGCCCATCCGAATCGCGACCCTGCGCATCTCTTCCGGCTCGCTGGGAAGCAGATGCGTCTGTAAATCGAACATGATTTGCAGCCGGTGTTCGATCTTGCGCAAGAAGGCGTAGTTCTCCTCCAGGATCATGCGCTCCTGGTTTGTCAGGCATCCGCAGTGTTCGAGCTGCAAGATGGCTGCCAGCGTGTTGCCGGTGCGCAGCGCCGGCAGGTCGCCGCCATTGAGCAGTTGCAAAAACTGGATCACAAATTCGATATCGCGGATGCCGCCGTGTCCCGTCTTCACGTTGCGCGTGTCAGCTCCCTCGCGGACGGTGCGCTGTTCGATCCGCCGTTTGAGCGCCTTGATGCCCGAAATGTCGGCGCGGCTGAGATACCGGCGAAAAATCCAGGCTTCGAGTTCCGCCAGAAACTCGCGCCCGAGGTCCAGATCGCCGGCGACGGGTCGCGCTTTGACCAGTGCCTGGCGTTCCCAAGTGCGGCCAGAGACGTCGTAGTATTGCAGGGCCGCGTCGTAGTTGACGGCCATAGGGCCAGCCTGGCCGCCGGGCCGCAATCGCAGGTCGACCCGGTAGGCAGCTCCGATGTCGGTTGTCCCGGTGAGCAACTTGAGCACTTCACGCACCAGGCGATCGAAGTACTCGCTGGCGGCATGGAGTCGAGACGTGTCGGCGCCGCGCGGCGCCGCGTAGAGAAACATCAGGTCGATGTCGCTTGAGTAATTGAGTTCGACGCCGCCCAACTTACCCAAGGCCAGCACGACAAACCGGCCCGCTTCGTTCCCCCAGGGTCCGCGAGCCGGCCGCCTGGTTTCGAGTTTGTGCATCGCGGCCCGCAGCGCTGCTTCGACAATCGCGTCGGCGATATACGAAATCTGTCGCGCGACCGTCGCTAGCGGCTGGCCACGGACGATGTCGCCATAGGCCACGCGCAGCGTCTCGCGCTGTTTGAAACGCCGCACCGCCGCGGCGACCGCCGGCTCGTCATCGGCCAGCCCCGCGATCTCAGCGGAAAACTCGTCGACGACGCTTTCGCGACTGACTGCCTGACCCTCGGTAATGCGCAACAGGTCGTAACTCTCGGTGTCGGTCACCAGCACGTCGCTCAGGTACTGGCTGGTAGCGAAAATCTGCAGCAGAATCGGCAAGGCCTCGCGGTCGCGCTCAAACAGGGTGGCCAGCGACAGAGGATTACGCGACGCGGCCACGAACCGCTCGAGGTTGTTGAGCGCACGGTCGGGGTCGCTTGAGCCCGGCAGGTGTTCGGCAAACTGATCGCACATGTCGGCCAGCAGGTCGAGCGTTACGCCCGCTGTGGCGATGTGCACCAGGTTGTGATGCGCCCGCGCCACGTCGACCACGCCCAGCGAGCGCAGCCAGGGCTCGGCCGCCGAGGGGTCGTCCAGATAGCGGTGGAGTTGATCGACGTGCATCGAGCCAGCCCGGTCCGGCAATCCCTCCCCCGCCGCGCAAGAGGGCGTTTAACGTAAAATCCCGTGTTCCTATTCTACAAGCTATAAACTTCCGGGCCGAGGTGCTCGGTGACGACGGCGCCAAAAAGCGTGAAGGGGTTGGAATCCACGATGGCGATATTCATGAGCTGCCCGACCTGGCGGCGATTGCCCGTAAACACGACGATCCGGTCGCAAGGTGTGCGGCCAACCAGTTGCAGAACGTCGGCCCCGTCGTCGTGCTTGCTCGCCGCCTTGCTGGGGCCTTCGACCAGCACTTCCA
>CAZUPX010001033.1:0-1851 GCA_964622155.1 uncultured Planctomycetaceae bacterium
CCAACTGGCTTCCGACACCGGCTCGCCCAGCACCTTGCGGACGTCTTCGGCCTTCGAGAGCCCAGGAGTGAGCCCGTGATACACGAGCGGCGGCGGCGGATCGGTCGGCTTGACGGTCCCCTTAACCGCCTGTGCCAGCGCCGTCGTCGCCGACAAGGCGAGTGACAGGAGTGCGAGAGCGACGTTCAAATGCCGATAAGTTGTGAAGCGATTCATGTAACGCATTCGCATTCCAATGACCTCTCGCAAGGATAAAGTTCGGATTCAACGAGGCTATCTTAAATCAGCGGCCGTTGTAAATCCAACGAACCTCTGCCTACCTCTCCGCCGATCGCGCACAGCGAAACCCGATGTGGCTGGCGGCGCTTTTGGGTTCGCCCTTGCCGCGCGCGCCGGGCACGTAGCGGAGGCAATACGAGTCGCTGCACAGGTATGAGCCGCCGCGCTGCACGCGCTTCGGCTGATCGGGTTCTTGCGGGTCGAAGCTCGATTCAGGGCCCGACGGGTTTTTTCGCTCGCTGGCGACGTAATAGTCGGGCCGGTACCAGTCGGCACACCACTCCCACACGTTGCCGCTCATGTCGTACAGGCCGTATCCGCCGCGCTTGAACGAGCCCACCGGCGCCGTGCCATTGAAGCCGTCGCCTTGCGAATTCTCGTTAGGAAAATGCCCCTGCCAGATGTTCGATTGCCAGCGCGTGCCATCGCGCAGATCGCCGCCCCAGCAGTATCGTTGGCGATCCAATCCACCGCGGGCCGCCAACTCCCATTCGGCCTCGGTGGGCAAGCGCTTGCCGGCCCACTGGGCATAGGCCACGGCGTCGTGCCAGGCGATTTGCACGACCGGGTGGTTTTCTCGCCCCGTGATGGTGCTGTCGGGCCCTTCGGGATGCCGCCAATTGGCGCCCGGCACATACTGCCACCCCGGCAGGAGATTGTACAGCGGCAATGCGACCTGGGGTGGCGTGAACACGATCGAGCCGGGCTTGAGGTCCTCCTTCGGCACATCGGGGAACTCCTCAGGGTCCAGCGGGCGCTCGGCGATCGTTTGATAGCCCGTCGCCTCGACAAAGCTGGCAAACTGCGCGTTGGTGACTTCGTATGTGTCCAGCCAAAACCCGTCGACGTAAATCAGATGTTCGGGCCGGGCGTCGGGGAACTCGTTCGAGCCCATCCAAAACGATCCACCCGGCACCCAGGCCATGTTCTGGGGCGTCTCATTTGGGGCTGCGGTGGTGTTGAGACGCTGCGGAGTCGGCTTGGTTTCAGAGCCCCTAGCATCGTCGGAGGGCTCATTCAATGCGACTTGCGGCGGCTCTTTCTCGGCCTCCGACCGCTCGACCTGCCGAATGCGAAGCACAAAAACGCCCGCCACCACCGCCAAAACGGCCAGCGACAATATCCAGCCCATGCCTGGTCGGGCTATCGATTGGCGGTCGACGGGCTGCGGGTTGCGGCTGTTCACAGGAAGGGCCTTGTCGAGGCAACGGGGGTCCGGGCCTATTTTCCCACGCGGCCAGTTGGCCGTCCAGTTGGTGCCCTGGGGTGCGTTGTCACGGGGCAACGATATAATGGTTGGCGTCGGCACATCTGGGCTCGAAGAATTCAGGCCACCAAGCGGAGGGCGGCGCCATGTTCAAGTTCAATCTCGAACGGACTTCACGGAGACGGTTTCTGCAAAACGCGGCCGCGGTGGGCACGGCGGCCGGACTGGGCGACCTGGCGTTTATGAACCGCCTGGCACCCGTCTCGGCGGCTGAAGCACGACCCGACGCAAACATGGTCCGCCTGCAGCCCGACATCGAACCAATCGTGCGGCTGCTTGAAGACACACCCCGCGAAAAGCTGCTC
>CAZUPX010001034.1:0-2715 GCA_964622155.1 uncultured Planctomycetaceae bacterium
CGCGCGACGTCGCCCGCACCACCAGCCTATGGAATTTCATGAGCGACGCTACCTGGAACAACACCGGGACTAACAGCAGCTACAAGGGCACGATGCCGGTCTTCTACACTGATATGCCGAACGTGGCGACCTGTTCCGACGCCGCCGCGCTAGGGTGCAATAACAACCTGACCACCGGATACACCCCGGCCTTCTTGAGCACCGATCGAATCTATGGAGGATACATGAACACTAACTCGAACGCCGCGACCTTCCCCGGCAGCGGCTTCGATCGTGACTACCGGCGCGGGGGTTTCTACAACTGGCGCGAGAGAAAATGGATGAGCCTGCTCAATGTCAACGTGAGCGATCTGCTGAAATGGAATGCCGCTAACGGCAATCCATTCTTCAATCCGGGCGACACCACCGACGGAGGTCTGGTCATCTATCTGACGGTCATCGGCCCGAACTCTCTCGTGATCAACAACTACGGCGTGCGCGTCTTTGGTTCGCCGACGCTGCAGTTCCCCCCGGCTGCCGATCCGACTGGTCTCACAGTCGTCAGCGATCAACCGATGTACCTTCTGGGAGATTACAACAGCGGTGCCTGGCAGCCAGCCGCGTTCATCGGCGACAGCATCAACATCATGTCGAACAACTACTGGCCCGTCGGATGCAACGCCCCGTGCACACGCAATGACCGGCAGAGCAATACCAATTTGACCGCTGGGACCCGCAATGCCACGACCACCACTGTCAACTCCGCATTTCTGAGTGGGGTCGACGCGACACTCGTGGGGACCTACAACGGCGGTCTCGAGAACTACCCGCGCTTTCACGAGGACTGGGGTGGGCAGACGCTATTCTACCAAGGCTCGTACGTCAGCTTGGGACCCCCCGTTCACGTCAATGGAACCTGGTGTGGCACCGGAGGCGTTTGCAACATCTACAATCCGCCCACACGCACCTGGAACTACGATCCGCGGTTCAACACCGTCGCCAACCTGCCGCCGCTGACGCCGCGCTTCGTTTACGTGCAGCAGGTGCTGTTCACCGAAGACTTCAAATAGCCTGCCGTTTGTGCCGCGCGCCCTCTGTGCTACAAACCAGAGAACGCAAAGCCAGCGCGGTGATCACAGAGAAACGCATCTACCTGAGGTTGGGCGACACCGTCACCCACCGCAACCACGAAGAGTGGGGACCCGGCAAGGTGGTCGAAGAGATGACCTCGTCGATCCCTGGCGGCACGTGCCTGGTGCGCATCCTATTCGCCGACGGATCGCAGCGCACATTCAATAACGATCTCGATAACGAGCTGTGCTGTTACTACTTCGGGGTGCGCCGGGATCTGGAGGCCTTCTTCGAAGAGCGCCGCCCCGCACGCCGCCTCACCCGCCGCTAAGGCGTGGACGGCTCTTCGGGCTCAGGCCCGTGCCGCCACCGATGCGTCGCGGGCAATACTCTCGGGCGAGAGATAGCGCCGGATGTAGCGTTGCAACGCTCTGAGCGCTTTGTCGGCATCGTGGAAGAGGGCTTCGTCGACCCACTCCTGCTGTACCCAGCAATCGAACGACGGAGCTTCCCCGAGCGAAAGCTCCAGCAAGCGGTCGCCCGGAGGTGTTCCGGTGACGAGAATCCGCACCGATCGACCACAGTCGACGAGCACCGCACGTGCATAGTCCGGCATTGGCACCAGCTTCTTGATGCGCTCTAGCTCGCGCTCCGGGTACTTTGTCTCTGCCAGTTGAACATATCCCCACCCGCCCTCAGGGGGGTTCGCCATGCCGAGAATCTTGAGATTGTCGTCGGTGAGCCGCTCGCGAGCGCGTTCCTGATCGAAGTCCTGGCCCACCGTGAAGAATTTGCTTCCCGCCGGTCCGGCGGGACGGTTGACGACCTTGACCTTCTCCGAGCCTCCGAGATCGACCCACCACCGATTGGTTACGGTGGGTTCGGACGCTTTTTTGTCTTCGCCGTGTCGCCTTGCCATCTCACACACTCACCAGGCGCTTCCCGTTTTGGCGATGGTAACCGTTGCTAGCACCCTTGGCCATGCGGAATGCAAAGGTATCCGCTTTGGACTCGGCGTCCGACCAGAAAACATAGTGACCCATCTCATGGTACACGGTGTTGATCCACTGACGCACGGAGTTGTACTTGCGGCCCTTCTTCCAGTTCTCCGGGTGCACCAAATGAATCTTGCCGTCCTCGTACGTCTTCCCAGCTGTACGGCCCCAATCGATGTACTCGAACCACTCAACCCGTGGCCGGCGCAGGTGGTAAAAGCGGCACATCAAACCGACCGCGCGGTTGAAGTTCGCTTGCTTGTGATCCACAAAGAACTCCGTCAAGAATTGTTGGATTACGCGGCGGTCGCGCAAAGGCGGCATAATCATACGCATGGGGAGATACTCCGAGACGATCGATACGGGAGACGCATATAGTGACCCCACCCGGGAAAGTCAACGCGCTGGTCCGTGTCATCGCCTGATAACTGTTTAATGTGTGAAATCGATACTTTACACAGAATATATAATTTTCAATCGAGGCTTGACAAGGCCAGTACCGGGGTCGTCGCGCGGCTGTCATACACCGCACGCGACGACGCGGTGCTTTGCTAGATTGTAAGAAGCGCGTCGGCTATCATGCGCCGCCATGTATCCCGTCATCGCGCACTTGGGCCCGCTCACCGTGTACAGCTATGGGCTCATGATGGCCATCGCCTTCTTGGCGGCG
>CAZUPX010001035.1:0-1676 GCA_964622155.1 uncultured Planctomycetaceae bacterium
GACCACGCCGAGCGGCGTCGCAAGAGTCGCCGTCCGAATTCCGCGCAGGGGCACGGTGAAGTTCCTCAGATCGGCGGACAGCACAAAGTTCTCGTCATACGGCGATGCCCGGATGACGATCGAAGAGCCGTCCCGGTACGCGCGAATGGCGCTGTCGGTGCGCACGACGCGAACAATCGTCGTCAACGACCTGGGCGTACATCCGCGCGGCAGCGCGAAACTCTCACGATAAAGATGTGTGTACACCCCGCGAACTCCAACCGGCGCCGTGAGGAGGACGACATGGCCGGCTCCGCAGGTTGGTGCGAGATCTCCGTCCACCAGGCGAATCGCGTCGCGCGTCATCGAGCCGGCCCAGATCCAGTCGTGCGCCTTTCGTGTCATTTGCCACCCCGACACAATCGCCACGACCAGGATAGTCAGCTTCGCAGCGCGCCCCCAACGCCCCGTGGCTTCCGACGCGAGCAATCCGCCGAACAGCGCCACCGGGATCGATCCGAGATAGAGATAGCGCTGCCCTTCGGTCATGCTCGAAACCGGAATCAATGCCGCTATGGTGAACACGCACAGCCATACGAGCCTCGAGTCGCGCACGAGGTGATCCCGCCACTGGGTGATCGCCGCCGCGAGAAGCATCACAACGACAAGTCCCACCATCCAGGGAGCGACGCCAGGCACCAGCGAATCGGGTGCAACCGTCAGGATCGGCGAGAGCAGATAGAAGAGGGCGAATCCGGCAAACGCGAACTTCTCTTTGAGAAACGCTGCCGTCATCGGCCAGAGCAGGCCGGCCACCAGACCAATCGCGCCCAGCCACACGACGAGCCAGACTGCTTGCGGCCGCATCCGTGGCCGGGACCGGAGACTGTTCGCGCGAACGTGCGCAACCCGCACGAGAACGACCAACCCGGTCGCGAGCGCAAGCGCTTTGGGTATGCGGCTGATCCCGCCGCCCGGCTCCAATCCGGCGAGTTGCCAGCGGAGCCAGCCATAACCAACCGTCAGTAGTGCGATCCCTGCCAGGCGGCTCACGAGCTGCCTCGCAGTTACCTGACGGATCGACACGTCGTAGCCGGCCACGATCAATGGAAACGCCAGCGCCGATTCCTTCGACAGTAAGCCCAGCGCGAATGCGACCAGACCCATCAGGTACCACCACGTCCCCTCGCGGGTGATGATCACCAGCCCTGCAAGTGTCCAGAGCGTGGCCATCAGATCGAATCGGCCGGCAATCCAGAAGACCGCCTCGTGATTCGACGCGTGCAGCAGAAAGAGTGCGGCGGCAATGAGCGCTCCGGTAGACGACATGAGGCGCCGACCGGTCAGGAAGACCAGAACGGCATTCGCTGTGTGGAGCAACACGTTGGTCAGGTGATAGCCGACTGGATTGAGACCCCAGAGCTGCCAGTCGAATGCATGCGAGAGAAACGTGATCGGGCGGTAGTAGCTAAAGAACCCGCGTTGGAAATACGCGGTTGGATGACTCAGGCCCTGATTGGCGCGGATCCGTTCCAGTATCAGGACGTCGTCGCCGACGAAGTCCATATATCGGGCAGATCCGAACACGGCCAGCGAGAGGATGACGATCCCGGCCAGACCGAGCGCGTCACGCGGCTTCACGGCAGCCTCCAGATCTCGATGATCGGACCGGGCCTGCCGACCCCGAGTGCCGGGCG
>CAZUPX010001036.1:0-8353 GCA_964622155.1 uncultured Planctomycetaceae bacterium
AGTCGAGGCTCCCACGGTGCGCCAGCTCCTTGGCATCTTGCAGCATGGCCACCAGCAGCCGTTCGGGATACGTCACCTGGCCGTCGAAATACGAGCACAGCCAACGGTATTTTTCGTGATCGACGGCAGGCGCGCTAGAGGCGGAAGCGGATGTGACCTTGTGCTTCGGCAAAACCGGATCACGGGCATAGCCGTCGTAGACCCGCAGGCCAGCGGCGATCAGCCATACGCCGCGCCCACCACGCGGCACGGGCTGCGGCCACCACCGCCAGCCAAAAAACCTGCCAATCGCGCCCAGCGATCCCCCAAAGCGATTCGACGTGGGGATCCACAGCCGGAGCGGATGCACGAATTGTGGAGCCAAGCGCAACAGCCGCGTTCGCTCGGCGAGCGACTCTTTGACCAGGTCCAGTTCGCCGTATTCCAGATAGCGCAATCCGCCGTGAATCAACCGCGACGAACCGGCAGTGGCCCCCGAGGCGATGTCGGCTACGTCAACCAGCCAAACCCCCACGCCATTAAGCAACAGCTCGCGCGCAATCGCGCATCCGTTGACGCCCGCACCGAGAATGAGGACTGGCTTTGACACAGGCGGTGGGCTGCAGGCCGTGAAGCAGAGAGAACCCTGCCGCGAGTCTAGCAGCATGTTGATTTATTCGACAGGCTGCTACATCACATGGACGTGATGACAAAATAGCGACGCAAGTCGTTATTTTGCGAGCCGTGCGGAGCTTTGCTCCGCACTTGGCGAGATTGAGAAATGCCAGGATGGCATTTTTCAACGGGCTGCAAGTCTCTGCTCGCAAGACACACCAGTCCGACGCGCAAGCGAAACATCGTGTGTCGAACGGGCAAATCCATCGCTGGTGCCTCGGGCCAGTAGCTGACCCGGTCGCCTATTGCTGGCGTTTCAGCGCGCGCTGCAGGTAGAGCACCTGTGCCCGGATTCCTTCCAGGCTGGGGTTGATCTCCAGGGCCCGGCGGAAGCACTCGAGCGCGGCCGGCCGGTTGTTCATTTTCAAGTAGCACTGCCCCAGGCCGGCCACCGCCGCGAAGTGATAGGGATTCATTTCCAAGGTTGCCTTGCAGTCGCGAATGCTGTGGGCATAGCGGCCCAGGCGGAACAACGCAATGGCACGTTGATTCCAACTTTCCGGAAGCCACGGGGCTTCGTCGATAAATTTCGTCGCCAGCTCGACGGCTTCGGAGAGCCGCTTGGCGCCGATCAGCTCGACGATCTTTCGCAGTCGCTTGCGGTCTCGCGGGGTGCCAGCTCGATGCCAGACTTGCTGGATGCCGTTTTCGGCCAGCATGCGCACGCCGCGGTCGACGTCGTGCAGCGCTCGACCCAGCGTGACGTTCGAGCCGTAGTCGGCCATCAAGCTCAAGGCCAACACCGCCGCCCGCCGTGTCATCCGGTCGCCCGCCGCGGCCAATCGCTCCAACGTGGCGATCGTATAGCGCCGCGCAACGGCGTTGCCGAACCTCGCACAGTCCTGGTCGGCCACATAGCGCTGGTAGATGGCGTGCAGAACCGGAGTACGTGCGCGTCGGCCCATGTCAAGCGTTCCCCAATATCAATCCCGCTGGCCGTCCATCGAGCACGATGGCAGGCGTCCGCAAGATCGACGTTCCTTCAGTTTAGTCAAACCGTTGCACCGCACCAGCCCCCACAACGTCGCCGTGCACGTTGCGACCAATGGCCACCGTGCGCTTGCGATCCGATATGCCTTTGAGGGACAATAGACGTTATGCTTCCAGGCAAACGCCACCGTTTTGTTGCCACCTGCGCGTTGCTGGGGATCGCCGCAATCGCCGCGTCAGACACGACTTCGGCGGCGCCCGCACCGTGGCTCACCGGGCCAGCCCTTGATGAGCAGTTAAAGTCCGTGGCCAGCGTCTCGTGGGCCAACACACCTTTGTCGCGGGCCCTGGCCAGCTTACGAAGCGCGCAGCGTATTGCGATCGTTTTGGATCGCCGGGTTGATCCCGAGCGAGAGATTCAGCTTGATCTACCGCGCGAGCCGCTGGCCGATATCTTGCGCAAGATCGCGCAGCAGTCTCGTTTGGGCTATTGTCAACTTGGTGCGGTGGCGTACTTTGGTCCGGCAACCACCGCCCGGCAATTGCGCACTCTGGCTGCTTTGCGCACCCAGGAAGCTCAGTCACTCGGCCCGTCGGTAGGGCGAAAACTACTCGAACGCCAGTCATCCCGCTGGGACGATCTGGCCGAGCCACGTAAGATTCTTGAGGCCTGGGCCGACGAGGCAGGCGTGAAATTGAGCGGCGCCGACAAAATTCCGCACGATCTTTGGCCGGCCGCACAATGGCCGCCGATGTCGTGGATCGACCGCGCCACACTGGTAGCCGCGCAGTTCAACCTGACGTTTCGCATCGATCTCGACGGCCGGCAGATTGAGCTGGTGCCCATCCCGGATAAGGTCACACTGACGCGAAACTATCGGGTTCCCGGAAACGCCGACGCCGCGGCCAAACGCTGGGCCGCCGAGTTGCCGCAGGCGGTCATCGTGGCTGCCGACGGCAAGCTGCGAGTCGACAGTCTTCTTGAAGACCACGAATTCATCGCCCAACGTCTCCGCGGTACCACACCGCGCCGCGCGACTTCCGCGACGGGCAAAGAGGTCTATCAGGTGTCGATCGAGAATACTCCGCTTGCGCGGGTGACCGAACAATTGGGTCAGCGGTTGGGCCTGGAGTTCACATGGGACCACCAGGCCATCGATAAGGCGGGGATTTCAATCGATCAATTGATCTCGATCCGCGTTGAGAACGCCGACGTCGACGAGTTGCTGCGCTCACTATTCAAGGGCACCGGCCTGACGTTCGAGCGAAAGGATCGCGCCGTGTCGGTGCGACCGGGTGGGTCGTAACGACCGCGTCGTGAGGATCAGGTCAGCACTTTCGCCAGCTCTTCGCGGATGGTCTGCTCGATCTTGCCTTTGAACATCATGGCGGCAAATGGCAGCGCGCCCGTGACCTTGACTTCACTCGGTTCGACGGTCAGATCGCCTTTGATGTTAAAGCCATACGTCGAGAAGCTGTAGTCCAGCCGGTTTCCTTCCCACTGCTCCGCGAGGTTGCTCAGCTTGTCCTGATGACGTTCCTTGAGCCTGTCGAAGAACGTCTTGAGCCGCTGGGTTGCGTCTTCGGCGCTCAGGGAGTGCGACATGCTGATCGTCAGGCTGGGCATAAATATGATCCTGAAGAGTTAGGGCGTGCGGAAGAAAAATGGAACCGAGCGCTGAAACACTCCGGTCGCCGGCCGTCGGCACGGCCAAAGTTCCCTGTCATCGTAACCGCTCAGTCAGCGCCAGGCAAACCCTCGGGCAGACGCTGCGCGCTGTGACCTTCCGTCGCCAACGAACGCAAGCGACTCACGCACGAGCCCCAGTTCAATCCAATTCGTCTTCGCAGTCCTGACGGTCATCGGGATGCCACAGCGGCAGACCTAGCCGGACTCGCTCGGCCAAGGCCAGCAGTTTTTTGGGTGTGCCGGGCATCGCGCCGCAGGCATCATAGTCTTCAATCTCGACTCGGTTGGGCTCGAAGTCCCAAAGCCCCATTTTGATCGCTTCCAAGACTGTCTTTGGCACAGTGCGGCTCCTTGCTCTGGCTAGAACATGTCGTTTGCGGTCGATCGCGGGAAAGCGCTGCGAAGGGCGGCCGTCGAATTGCCTCCACTGGGCTGGAGGACCCCTGCCACCAGCCCCTGAGTATTCCGCCGCGGCGCGATTTGTCAAGCATTTTTGTGTCAGTCGCGCGACGCGGGGAACCCGCAATTACACACCGGTGTCGCGACGCTCGGCCAATGCGCTTTCGAAAGGCCTCTCTCGCACGACAGGGCGTCGAACCCTAGCCGCCAGGCGACGCACGCGACTTAGATCGACGGTGCCGGTGCGCCCTCCGGCACAGGCGGCGGTGCGCACGGCGACAAAATCGGGCTCAAGCGAGACGACCTGCGCTATTTGCCCGATACCCAGGCTACCGGCCAGCGCGCACAGGCACCCGCAAGCGTGTGTGGCGCGAACCAGGTCTCGCAACTGACCTGGCTTGAGCCAATCAATCAACGTGCCGCTCGTCTTTGAGAACGTATCGACCAGCAGCACCCGACAACCCGACGCGGCGCCAAGTGCAAGCGCACAATGAGGATCGGGCGCCGAAACTGTTTGCCAATCCGCATAGGCCACCGCCACCGGTGTCACGCCGGCCGGCAATTCGCCGATTGCCTGCCGCCAGCGGGCCGGCCAGTCGGGCAGGTTTACGCAGCCCGCCAGCCCAAACTTCGCAAATTGGACGCCATCGAGCGAGGCTAGTGGCAGCGAGCGTTCGCAAGTCAGTTCGCCCAGCGCGACGCTGACTCTCAGGCGGCCGGCGACTTGGTGCACGACCTTCCTCAGTACGTGCAGATCGGGCGCGCCTAATGCACCGCGGGTGGGCTCTTTGACGTCAATCACGTCGGCGCCGCCAGCAATCGCGATTTCCGCTTCCTCGGCGTTTCGCACGCTGACTAGCAGTTTTGTCATGTTTGTTCCGATGCCCGCGTCACTTCAGCCAGCCGTGAATTGAGCCGGTTGATCAGGTCAATGCTCAGTGGCTCGCACCATGTACCGCGGATGGTGATATATCCCTCGCACCAACTTCCCAACTGCGGTGACACCTGCTGCTGCCGCCATTCGGGCGCTCGCTCGGCGATTCGCACCACGACCGAGGCCGTCTCGCTGTTGACGTGGCGCTTGCCCGGAAGCAGGCTGGGCGCCTGCCCGAGCCAAAAACACTCGACCAGTTCGATCGGCACGCGCAGCGGCGGTCCGCGACGGAGCCAAACCAACAGGTAACCATCGTCGTAGCCCAGCCGCGGCTGGCGCGCTTGCCACGCCAGCGTCGCGACCGCCGCGACGCCAAGTCCCACGAGCACGCCTCCAGCCACACGGGGCCATATCGTTGCCGTTGAATTCCCCCAGCCGATCAATATCACCATGCCGGCGATCGCCACCGTTGCCGGCAGGATCGTAGCCAGCCACATCGCCCGAGCATTGGTCCGCAGCCATACTTCCACGATCACTCGCCAGAACGGGATGTCCTTCGGCGACAAACGGCCGATCGGCGACGTCAATGTAGCAAATCGTCGCGCGGCGCCGCCAGACGCCGCGAGCACGCGATCGCGCTGGGCGGCGAGCGGCACGGCCTTGATTTTCGGCGCGGAATTGATTCTCCTTGGCTTCATCAACACGCGCTTCACGCCGGGCGGCAATCGTTGCGCGTCGACCAACCGATGGCAGTCCCCTTGTGAGCACTCGCATGTCCGCCGCCCGCCGCATCCGCGTTCACCTTCCGGTTGTCGCCATCATTGGGGCAATCCTTGCGTGCTACGCGGCGGCAACCGCCGCGGGCTGGACAGTTTTGGGCGAAGGCGCCGAAGTACACATGCCGCCGGCCGCCAACTGGCAGATCGCCCATCTTTGGGCAGTCGCTCCGTTTACGCTGTTGCTGGGTGCGATCGCCGTGTTGCCCCTTTTGGAGCAGACTTCGCACTGGTGGGAAAACAACCTGAACAAGTTCTATGTGGCGGTCAACCTGGCTGTTATTACGCTCGTATACCTGGCCTTTCTTCACCCGCAGGCCAGTCTGGGGTTTTCGTTTGAGACGTTGCGGCACGTGATCGTTCGCGACTACATCCCGTTCATCGTGTTACTGTTCAGTTTGTATACGATCAGCGGTGGCATCCGCATCGAAGGCGACCTGCCGGCCCACGCTCTGACCAATTCGACCTTCATCGCCGCCGGCGGCGCACTGGCCAGCCTGATCGGCACGACGGGCGCCGCGATGTTGTTGGTGCGCCCGCTATTGTCCACGAACTCGGAACGCAAACACGTGGCCCACACGGTGGTATTTTTTATTTTCGTGGCGTGCAACTGCGGAGGATTATTGTTGCCGCTGGGCGATCCGCCCCTGTTTTTGGGCTATCTCAATGGCGTCGATTTTCTCTGGACATTGTCGCTGTGGAAGAGCTGGCTGTTTGTCAACGGAACGCTGGTCCTCGTGTACTTCGTCGTCGACCACTTCTTTTACTATCCGCACGAGACGCAGGCCGACCTGGCCGCCGACGAGACCCAGGTTCGCAAACTAAAGTTTTCCGGCTTGTGGCCCAACGTCCTGTTGCTCGTCGGGATTGTCCTGTCGGTGGCACTGTTGGATCCGGCCAAGACGATTCCAGGCACGAGTTGGCAGCCGTGGTTCTATTTGCGCGAAATGGTCCAATTGGCGCTGGTGGCCGCGTCGCTCCTGGCCGGGTCACAGTCGGTGCGCGAAGCCAACAAATTCGACTACCTGGCCATCGTCGAGGTGGCGGCACTATTCATCGGCATCTTTGTCGCCATGCAGCCGGCGCTGGAGATTCTGGCGGCGCGCGGCGGCAACCTGGGCATCGACACGCCGCGCGAGTTCTTCTGGGCCACCGGCTGGTTGTCGGCCGTGCTCGACAACGCGCCCACCTACCTCGTGTTTTTCAAAACGGCTCAATCGCTGCCGCCCGGCGCCGGTCCAACGGTTGCCGGCGTGGCGGAAGAGTTGCTCACGGGCGTGGCACTAGGCTCGGTCATGATGGGGGCTATGACGTATATTGGGAATGGGCCCAATTTCATGGTCAAAGCTATCGCCGAGCAATCGGGCGTGCGGATGCCCAGCTTCTTCGGATACATGGTCTATAGCTTTGTCGTGCTGCTGCCGATTCTGGCGATTAACTCATGGCTCTTCTTGCCGTAGGCAGTTGTCGCCGCCGGCAAAAGTCGCGATAGCCAAATAGCGACGGTTCGATACAATTTAGTGCGTTGGTTCCTCATTTTTCGGCCGTCCAACCGCCAATACGACTTCCCGCCGGGCACATCGCGCAGCGTGCAGCACGACCATATCACCACCGAACGCGACCTCAAGAATTTCTGTCGTGAACTGGCCGATGCGCCGCTGATCGCCTTCGATACCGAATTCGTCTCGGAGGACACTCACCGGCCGCAGTTGTGCCTGGTGCAGGTCGCCGCCGGCGACCGTCTGGCGGTGATCGATCCGCAGAAAATCGAACATCAGAATCTCAATCCGTTCTGGGAGCTGCTGGCCTCACCAGGGCACGACACGCTGGTGCACGCCGGCCGCGAAGAGCTGCTGTTTTGCCTGGCCGCGGTGGGCCAAGCGCCACACCGGTTGTTTGACGTGCAAGTCGCCGCGGGCCTCGTTGGGCACGAGTTTCCGGCCGGCTACGGATCGCTGATGTTCAAGCTCTTGGGCCACCGGCCCGACAAAGGCGAAACGCGGACCGATTGGCGGCGACGACCGCTCACGCAGCGGCAGATCGAATACGCCTTGGATGACGTGCGGCACCTGGCGGAAATGGCCGCGAAACTGAGGACTCGGCTGGAACGCCTCGATCGGACCGCCTGGATGGATTCTGAAATGGCCGCCTGGCAGGATGATATCTCCAACGCCCGCCTCAGCGAGCGCTGGTGGCGCGTGGCTGGCACGTCGGGCTTGTCGCGGCGCAGTCTGGCGGTTGTCCGCGAGCTCTGGCGGTGGCGCGAGCGCGAGGCCCAGCGCCGCGACTGCCCGACCCGACGCGTACTGCGCGACGATCTGATCGTCGAGATGTCGAAGCGGCGCAGCGCCGACGTGAAGCAGATTCGAGCGGTGCGCGGCATGGAGCGCGGCGACTTGCAGCGGTTCTTGCCGCAATTGGCAGAAGCGGTGCAGCGCGCGTTGGACCTGGATGATGACGAGTGCCCTTCTCCGCTGCACCGCGAGTCGACCGCGCATTTGACCGTGTTGGGTCAGTTTCTGTCGTCCGCTCTGTCGAGCATTTGTCATTCGGCCGATTTGGCCCCCAGCCTGGTTGGCACGGCCAGCGACGTGCGCGACCTGGTGGCTTATCGACTGGGAATGGACAGCAACGGCAGCGGTGAGCCGCCGCTGTTGGGTCGTGGCTGGCGCGCCGAGGTTGTGGGGCGCTTGATCGACGATCTGTTGGCCGGCAAGCTGGCCATTCGCATTGGCGACCCGCGTGCCGACGAACCGCTGGTCTTCGAAGCCGTGCCGCCGACGCCAAAATAACTCGAGCCGGCGTCACAGAGGCCAGCGACAGGCGAAGAGGCCACGCGATAAGGTTACGGCTCCGCTTTGCGATCGGAGATCTCTTTTGCCCAGTTGTACACCTGAATCGCGCCTGCCGTGGCAGCCGCGGGGTTGGTTGTGGGCGGAAGAATCGTCTGTGGGGCCAGGTTGCCCTGCAAACCCTGTGAAACCGGTGGTGGCGCGGGGGGCGGTACGACGACTGGCGGGGGCAGCGGCG
>CAZUPX010001037.1:0-2697 GCA_964622155.1 uncultured Planctomycetaceae bacterium
CGCCTTGGCCGAGGCCAGTTCGCCAACCGGTCTGGGAATCAGCGCGCGGCGTATCACCATATCGACCGTCGGCTTGCCCGCGGCAATCCACCGCCTGGCCGACGTGCGCTGTCGCTACAACCTGGCCGTTTCGCTGCACGCGCCCGACGACTCGCTGCGCGATGAGCTGGTCAAGGTCAACACACGGACCGGCCTGACCGACATCCTCTCGGCGGCCGATCATTATTTCGAAGCCTCGGGCAGGAGGCTGACGTTCGAGTACGTGCTGCTGGGCGGACTCAACGACCGACCCGATCACGCACGTCGGCTGGCCGCGCTGTTGCAAGGCCGCACGGCGCTAGTCAACGTGATCCCTTACAACCCGGTCGAAGGTCTCCCGTACCGCACGCCTTCGTCAACGTCGGTGAGCGACTTTTTGTCGGTCCTCCGCGCAGCCGGCATCAACGTTCAAGTGCGTGAACGCAAAGGCGACCAGATCGACGCCGCTTGCGGGCAGTTGCGCAGAGCGAACATAGTGGCGAACACAGGCATTGTTGCATCGAGCGAGGCGGTTGAGCTTGCGTAGCGATTTTTTGCGGGCGCCATTAGCGTAGAAGCGAAATCTTGCCGCTTTTGGGAGACGCGGCAAGACGCCGCGTGTACACTCACCGGCCGGTCATCCCAAGCGTCCACAATACCGCGGACGAGATGATCTGGCGGTACTCGGCGAGCTTCCAGTTATCATCGAAGTGCAGGCCGCTGAATCCGAAGGAACGGCCGCCGTCGGGCCGCTCGAAGGACCAGGCGACTGTTTCGGGGCGGCCGCCGATCGTCGCTTGCAACAGGGGCCGCACAGTTGCCGGCGGCTGGACGAACTTCAGTTGGTAATAGAACTCTTCGCGGACGCGAAAATTCGCCAGACCGGCGGTGATCGGATGGGTCGGGTCGGCAATCCGTAACTCCGTTTCGACAACCTCGTACTTGCGGTCCGGTCCGCCGTGGCAACCGCCAAACAGCTTGAGATACGACTCGATAGGCGCGGCCTCTCTGGTGCCCATGGCCCAGTGCAGCGCGACCAGCCCTCCGCCGCGGGCCGCCAGCCGCACAAAGGCCTCGTGACGCCGCGGATCGGCCTGTATCCAGAGGGCACCTTCGGACAAGAACAGCACCACGCCGTCCGCCGCTTCAACCAGCGCAGGTCCCTCGGACCACGGTTCGTCGGCCTTTGAGACCCGCACGGTCAGGTCCGCCGCCGGCTCGAGCAACTTCGCGAGCCGCTCGACACCTGGCATGTATTCGTGCGTGCCCCGCGGGTGATTGTCGGGGCTCTGACCCACGAGCAAAACTCGTTTGGGCTCAGCGGCGAGCGACGCCGCGGCGACGAGGAAGAGGAGTATTGCGAGAAAGGATTGCAAATAGCGCACGGTGGCCTCAGCGTCGAAATTTGCTTGCCGTTCCGGACGCATGCCCGCGAAGCGCGGAGCATGGCACCCAGAAAGGAGTACGGCACGCGGCACTAAAAGCAAAAAAGCTGCGGCGACCAACGGGTGGCCGCCGCAGCTATTGTAGCGATTGGATTTTGGCGAGTTGACGCTCGATCGACGAATTGCTATCGGGCGCTGGCAATGCTTGTGGCCGGTTTGGAGAACACGAACGCCAGGTCGGCACGGCTCAGTCGCTCGAACGACACGGTCGTGTATTTCCCGGTGTCCTTCAACAGTCGCACGTGAGTCTTGCTGACCGAAACCAGCCGGGCCGTCACGCGGTAGTTGCCCGAATTGTCGGACCATACGCGCATCCCGTCGCGATTCGCCGGGGCCGTGGCGACGGGCGCCGCGGCCGGGGCCGGAGTCGGGGCAGTCTTGGCAACCGCGACAGGCTGTTCGCCAAACAGGTCGTCAAGGCCTTCGGGCAGGCTCACGCCGGCGCCCTTCTTTTCGTCGCTGTCCTTGAACAGGTCTTCGATGTCGTCGGATTTCTTTTCCGGTTCGGCCGGCTTCTCGGGTTCCGCGGCCGGAGCCGAGTCCTTGAACAGGTCGTCGACTTCGTTACTGGGTTGGGCCGGAGCTGGCTCTTCGGTCGGCAGATCAGGAGCCGCTGGCTCTTCAGGCATGTCTTCGGCGGGACTCGGCATCGGCGCCGGTTCAGGATCGAGCGGCGCGGGAGTCCTTGGTCCGGGCGCGGGCACCGGTTCTGGCGCCGGCAACTCGGCTGCGGGCTGCCGCGGGGCTGGCGTTGGCGTCGGCTGTGCCGGCGTTGGCTGACGGTATGTGGATTGCGGTGGCGACGGCGCCGTGGTGCCGCCATCGGAACTCGAGCACGAGTTGCAACTGTTATAGGAGCCGCAGGGTGAGCAATACGAGTAGCACGGTGTATAGCAGCAGTAGGCCGGCCGGTAACACCGAAAACGGCAAGCAGCCGCCGGATCGACGGTCGTTAACAACACGGCCGCCCACGCGATAATAACCTTACCCGTCCGAAGCATCCGAAAATCCTCCACAATCGCCAAATTGACCGCTAGCCTTGCACTTTAGCCACTCATCCTAGCTTCGCAGAATCGGTTCCGCAACACAGCGGCGATGAGTTTCAACTCCAAATTGCCGATGCTGCCGGCTGGGCCCAGAGAAAGGGTAGGGGCTGGTTCGAACAATCCGTGGCAGGGTCCGGTCCTGTCGGAGGAACAGTCTGTGGCGGGCCAGTCCAAACCACCCGTGGGGA
>CAZUPX010001038.1:0-5187 GCA_964622155.1 uncultured Planctomycetaceae bacterium
GACGGCATCGTCGGCGACTACAACGGCAGCCAAGCCCGCCCATCGCGACGAGCTGTATGACGGGGCCGTCGACGTCGGGGTGCGCGAGGGTCGCGGCAGCGTGTCGCTACTGCAGCGCGCGTTGGGCATCGGATACGGCCGCGCCGCGCGGTTGATCGACTACATGGCCGAAGACGGCATCGTGGGCCAATACAACGGCTCGCAAGCTCGCGAAGTGCTGATCACGCTCGAGCAATGGGAACAAATGAGCGGCCCGCAGCAGGCTGCCGCGCCCGCGCCTCCATTGGCCCCGCCGCGCGCCGGCCGAGTGCTGACGGTCGCTACCCGCTCGACGCCGCCAATCGACGAGGATGTCGACTCAATCACCGGATTCGATCGGGCCGTGGACGACGACGATGGCTCGGAGCCGGACGAAGACGATGCGGACGACGACGATTTCGAGGATGACGAAGACGACTCCGACGTGGATGAGGATCTCGACGACGAAGTCGATCAGGCCCGCGATCGAAAAGGCCAACCGCCGCGCTTCCGCCGCGGGCGTGAAAGCGCGTAAATAGTCGCCCTGGACGAATAGCTAGACACTATCGTTCGTCCCCAACTTTCGACCCCAATTCTTGGTATCGAACTTCTTGGCTGCTTGACACGTTAACCGGCACATGATAAACTAAACCAAATGGTTAAGTATTCAGACGAGCTCAGTCGAACGTTTGCGGCGCTGGCCGACCCCACGCGGCGCGAGATCGTGCGGCGGCTGGCGCGCGGCAGCGCGAGCGTGACCGACCTGGCCCAAGGACATTCCTTCAGCCTGCCGGCAGTGATGAAGCACTTGCGGGCGCTGGAGCGAGCCGGCCTCGTGCACAGCGAAAAGACCGGCCGCGTGCGCCGCTGCCGGCTGACCGCCGGCCCAATGCGCAACGTCTCCGGCTGGCTGGAAACGTATCGCGAGCTGTGGAATGCGCGGCTCGATCGCCTGGAAGAACATCTTCGCCGTCAGAAAAACAAGCAATCGTAGCACGGGGTGCCCGACCCAACCCATCGCCGACCGCAGGGAGAACCGCCATGAAATCGAATCCCAATTCCCCATCGCCGAAGGCCCACGCATTACGCATCGAGCGAGTCATCGGCGCACCGCGCGACGTCGTGTTTCGCGCCTGGACCGATCGCGACGAGCTCAAACATTGGTTCTATTTCAATGACGAGTGGAAGATCGAGGTGGTCGAGGTCGACCTGCGCGTCGGCGGCAGCTACCGCGTTGGCTGGCGAGCTCCCGACGGCAAGATGTGGTATGAGCTGGGCGAGTATGCCGAGATCTCTCCGCCGGAGCGCCTGGTCCATACGTGCCGCTTCGACTTCCCCGACTTCGACGAGGGCGAGACCCTGGTCACGGTCGAGTTCCACGAACAAGGCAAAGACACCACGCGCCTGGTGCTGATCCAGGAAGGTTACCGCCACGCCGAACACCGCGACATGCACCAGCAAGGCTGGCCAGGATTCCTCGACCAGTTGGACAAGAGGCTGCGCGCCTGATAGCGAGGGTCTGGGTATCAGGGGCTGGGGGTGAACTTCCCCAAGGATCGCGGGTGCGGGCGGACGATTAATTGAGGCTGGCCGCGGCGCGCCGGGGCCGGCAGCCTCGTGTTGAATCCCTCAGCCTCACAGAGGCCAGCTACAGCGGGAGGGAAGCGAACGAGGGACAGCCCGTGAATTTGCATTTCGTTCGTTCCTGCTGTCCCCTGTCCGCGACTCGACTAAGCTCGCCGAAGTCTGTAACCTGTCCCCTCCCCTACCTACCGCCGCCCGTCGTTGCATTGCCGCTCGTGGGATGTTTGAATGGGTTTTCCTTGGTTGGACCTCCTGTGCTTCCGTTTTTAAGGAGTTTCCCGTGACGATGCGACGACGATTTTGCGTTCTTGGCTGCTCGGTCGGTATGGCGATCGTGTTACTGGGTGGAAACCTGTTAGCGGGCGACGCGCCGAAAAAGAGCGCGCGGATGCTGATGCTCACGCAAAGCGCCGGGTTTCGACACCCCTCGGTGACGCGCAAAGACGACAAACTTTCGCCGGCCGAACGGGCGATGACCGACCTGGGCGTCGGCAGCAACGTGTTTCGCGTCGACTGCACGCAAGACGCCAGCAAGATCACCAAGGAACAGCTCGACGGCTACGACATCGTGATGTTCTATACCACAGGCGACCTGCCGTTTTCCGACGAGGTCCGTGACTACCTGTTCGGCACCTGGGTCAAACAGAAGGGGCACGGCTTCATCGGTGCCCATTCCGCCGCCGACACCTATCACAACTACGAGCCCTACTGGGAGATGATCGGTGGCACGTTCGACGGACACCCCTGGGGATCCAACCAAACCGTGACCGTGACGGTGCACGATCAGAATCATCCGGTCAGCAAGCCTTGGGGGGACGAGTTTACGATCACCGACGAGATTTACAAGTTCAAGCACTGGCAGCCGGAGAAGGTGCACGTGCTGATGAGCCTCAACATGGCCCAAACCCAGCTCAAGCAGCCGTATCACGTGCCGATCGCGTGGGTCAAGAACTATGGCGACGGCAAGGTGCTGCATATGAGCTTGGGCCACCGCGAGGAGGTGTGGGCCAACGAGAAGTACATGCAGTCGCTGTTGGGAGGCATCCAATGGATATTGGGCCAGGAACCCGGCGACGCCACGCCCAACCCTGACGTTTCGTCGGCGCAAGAAGCCAAGGCCAAGGCGGATACCGCTGGGGCGGAGAAGTGAGAAGAGGGGTTGGTGTTTAACAGCCTGTAGATTTATCGACAGGCTGGTACATCACACGGATGTGATGACAAAATAGCGACGTAAGTCGTTATTTTGCGAGCCGTGCGGGGCTTTGCTCCGCACTTGGCGAGGTTGAAAAAGGCCTGGATGGCTTTTTTCAACGGGCTGTTAAGCTGCCCCCTTTAACACCGATCCATTTTGACCCATGAAGTGTCATTAAGGTGGCGTACGCCGACGAAATAAAGAAAATGCTAGCAAGGTGAACTCTCGAATTGACGGTTTTTTTTCTGGCGATACAATTCGAGGCGGTTGAGAAGGCGCTTCAGGGAGACGTTTGCGAATTGATGGGCGGCTGTTATGAGCCGTCTCGCACGCGCTGGAAGGGTCAAGCAAGCAGGGAACGCTTAGCATGAACGTCCACCGGCTGGCCGTGAGCGCGATCGTGCGGGCACCGGCCAAATTGAATCTGTTCTTTGAGGTGCTGGCGAAGCGCGGCGATGGCTTCCATGAGATCGAAACCCTCATGGTCCCTGTCAGCCTGTACGATACGCTCGTCGCCACGAGCGACCCCAGCGGATCGGTTCGCGTGAACTGTCGCTGGGCAAGTCCGCGGTTGGCCACATCGCTTGGCCCGCTGCCTCCCAGCGAAGAAAATCTGGCCACGAAGGCCGTCAAACTGCTGCGCGAGCGCGCCGGTGTCCGTGCCGGCCTTTCTTTGGAACTGGTCAAACGCATTCCCACGCAAGCAGGCCTGGGGGGCGGATCCAGCGATGCCGCCGCGGCCCTTCTCGCGGCAAATTCGCTGTGGAATCTTGACTGGAGCCGCGAATCATTGGCAATGCTGGGCGCCGAACTGGGAAGCGACGTACCCTTCTTTCTGAGCGAAGCCCCGAAGCGCAGCTACCCGGCTGCGGTTTGTCGAGGTCGCGGCGAACTGGTCACGATGTTAGCCGCGATGATGCCGCTCGACTTTGTCGTCGTTTATCCACCCCAGGGGCTCGCAACCGCGCTGGTGTATCGCGGCTGCCAGGTGCCGCGCAAGCCGCGCTCGGTCGCGCCGCTGGTCGCGGCGCTTGAAAGGGGCGAAACCCAGCAACTCGGCCGATGGATTCACAATCGGTTGGAAGGAGCCGCCGAGCCGCTTTCGCCCTGGGTCAAGAGATTGCAGCAAGCATTCGCCGGCGAAGACTGTTTGGCGGCACAGATGAGCGGCAGCGGTTCAAGCTATTTTGGAATCTGTCGCCACGCGCGTCACGCGCGGCGCGTGGCCCGACGATTGCAATCGCGCGGGGTTGGTCGGGTGTACGCGGTTAGCACAAGCAACTAAGGAGTTTTACGGATCGCCGGGTCTGCGGGCGAGACAAGCGAATGTCCTGGGATCGTCAGGTCATTTGACGGCACGAGCCGCGCCCAATCCGGAACCGGAGATTCACAGTGCCCGTTTCGTAAGGAGTACGGCCGTGGAAATCACCGAGGTTCGCATCAAGCTCATGGAAGAGGCCGGCGAGCGGCTACAAGCTTTCTGTTCCATCACGTTCGACAATAGCTTTGTCGTGCGCGATCTGAAAATCATCGATGGTGCTAATGGGCCCTTCGTGGCCATGCCAAGCCGCAAACTGACCGCACACTGCACCCACTGCGGGTGCAAAAATCATCTTCGCGCACCACACTGCAATCAGTGCGGCGGCCGGCTGGCCGAAGATCGACTGGTCAAAGACGAGGACGGGCGCGCCAAACTCTACGCCGACATCGCCCATCCGATCAACTCAGCATGCCGGGAGATGATCCAAGACCGGGTCATCCGCGACTTCAAGCTCGAAATGGATCGGGCCAAACTGCCAGGATACCAGTCGACCTATGATGAATACGATCATGAGGACGCAGTGGCTCCGGCGGCGGTGGCATCTCGACCGACGACGCGCGAGAAAACCCAAGTGCAACCGGCCGAGACGCAGCCTCCCAAGCCGCACAAGGTGCCCGTGTCTCAGCCGGCCGACCATGGCACGCCCCACAGCGCGGTGCAGCAGTCGCAGATTTCGAATCGCGGCAGTTTTGGCGCCGGAATCTTTTGATCTGGGATTTCCCGATCGCGCTTCCGGCCGAAATTCTTAGGCCCAGGGAGAACCGTTCCTGGGCCTTTTTTCTTGGTCCGCGCGCGGCAGGATCCATCGCTATCGAGTACAACCAGTGCTGGGGGATGTTTTTGCGGTCAAGCGGCTGATTCTTCTGGGGACGATCAATCCATGGCGAGGTACATCGAGAAACCGACCAAAATCGAAGCGGCTGGTCAGCCGCCCAAGTCGATCGAGGAGTTTATTGGGCGCGTGAACTCGCGTACCGATGAAGTGAGTCTTGCACGGATGGTAAGCCCTCAAGGTTGGAGCGAACCGGGTCAGACACCGCAGTTCGACGAATACACGGTCGTCATTCGCGGG
>CAZUPX010001039.1:0-1666 GCA_964622155.1 uncultured Planctomycetaceae bacterium
CCAGATTCGACGCGACCTTATGAGCGCCCTTCGTGACAAAGGACGCGCGGTCGACCAGAAATACGAAGACGCCGTCGAGCGCAATCTTGAGGTAGCACAGGCAATAGGTGACTATCGCCTCCCCACAGTCGACATTCGCAAGACGGCAGGCACACAGGCCGAAGAGGCATCCGAAGAGGACGTAGCCGATATCTTCGTTCGCATTAACAATCAGGGCAAACGACTGGGGCAGGCGGATTTCGTCCTAACCCTTCTTTCCGTGTTTCACGGCGATCTTCGCGACCGGATCGAGGAGCATGCGCGCTCAATGTCCGAAGGGGCAGTCGTCGGAATCGACACGCAACAACTCCTCAGGGCGGCATGCGGCGTCGCCTTTGGACGCGCGCGGATGTCAGCTCTGTACCGATTCCTGAGAGGAGTGGACCCAACCACCGGTGAATCTGATGCGACGGGACGGATTAGGCGTCTCGATCAGCTCGACGCCGCAGCGAAGGAATGCATGGAAGCCACGCCTTGGCGCGACTTTCTCCTGCGCGTAAAGCGCGCTGGCTTCGTAAGCCCCCCACTTATCGCCTCCAAAAATGCCATCGTGAACGCATACGCGTTGTATATCCGCGGAAGACGGGTAGGTGTTCCGAAGGACAAGCTCGATGAGATGATTGCACGATGGACGTTTGGAACATTGCTAACGGCCCGCTATTCAGGCTCATCGGAGACTAGTTTCGAGGAAGATCTGGCTCGTGTTGCGAGCCTACCGCCGGACGATGCCAACGGCTTCCTAAAGGCCTTGGAGGGTGCGCTAGCCGAACAAATAACCGGTGACTATTGGACGCATTCGCTCGTAGCCGCATTGGAGACGCAAAAGGCAAGAGCTCCTGCCGCCCTCGCTTTTAGAGCAGCCCAAGTTGTACTCGGATCCAGAGCGCTCTTCTCCGATCAGAGACTACGAGATCTCCTGGACTCATCGCTAGACGCGGGGCGCGCGGCCAGTGAAGCCCATCATCTCTTCCCGCAAGCGTGGCTGAATGGACGCGGGATTCGGGATCGCCGAATCATCAATCAAGTGGCCAACCTCGCAGATGTCGGATGGAATGAGAACAACGTAATCGGCGGACAATCCCCGGCCAAGTATGTTCCCCGACTCCGAGAGAAGCTTGCTCTTGATGACGACCAGTGGGGTCGGCAATGTGCAGAGCACGCCTTACCGCTCGGATGGGAAAACATGGAGTATGATCAGTTTCTTCGTGAGCGCCGCCAGCGAATGGCCGAAGTCATTCGCGTTGCCTACCGCCAATTGGGCGGAGAAGCTGACAACCAAACACAGCCACCACCCTGGTTTCTGCCTGGAAGCGAGACCGTGTGGAAGCGGATTGTCGAGACCGAACGAGCGCTACGCGGTATCGTTCGGGACACCTTCTTGGTTCTCTTCAAGGAAGCGGCAGCACGGAAAATAGAAGAGGCCCTGCCGGAGAATGAACGGGCCGTACTGAATCGCGCATTGCGATCGCGCCCCATCGGCGCCGATCCACTGACGATCGTCGACTACCTTTACCTCGGGCAATTGCCAGCGCTACTCTTTGCTGCCAATGTCTGGCAGGAAGCACGGCAGCGCTTTGGAGGGCTGGCAGACGCGAAACAGCGACTCCAGACAGCAGTTGGCCAGATT
>CAZUPX010001040.1:0-2175 GCA_964622155.1 uncultured Planctomycetaceae bacterium
AGTCGGGCCGATACGTGCGCATCACGTCGGGATCGAAGAAATGGCTCAGTTGGGCCGATAGCGCGGCTGTCGCGCGGCGACTCGTGCCCCGCCCGTCGCGGTTCGGGTGCACGGCGAAAAAAATGCCTCCGGTCTCGTAGCACAGACGTGTCAGGCTATACGGTCCAAAGCCCGAATCCATTGGCTCGTCGTACTCGGCCGAACCGATTTTGACCAGCTCCGGCAGGTACGATTCGGGACCCTGCCGCACCGGAATCCACTGCGGAGTCTGATCGTACTTGGGGTCGGGATCGACGTATTTGACCAGCGCTTCGCGACGGCCAAAGGGGGCGGGCACGCCGATCGCGTACACCGGCACTTCGTGCCGACGGCACAGGTTCACGGTGCGATCCAATTCGTTCTCGTCGTCGCCCGCCTCATCGGTGAAGATCACCAGCATCACGTTGCGCCGAGGCTCCTGCGTGCGAAACTGGCGAAAGCGCTCCACCGTCTCGTGAACGGCCGTGAACACGCGCTCGATGCCGCTGTCGTCGGTCTTTATGCCGGCGATGGCCGCCTTGATCTCGCTGACGTCATCGGTGGGCTTGGGCGTCAGCACGGTGATCTTTTGACCGAACGAGACGACCGAGCTTAATAGCGGCTTGTTCTCGTGCTTTTTGAAGGCCGGATTGCCGCTGGCTTCGATCACGCCCAGCTCTTCGTAGATGCGGTCGAAGCGTTTATTGATTTCGGCCCGTTGCCGCTCCAGGCTACCCGACTGGTCGAACAGCCACACGACCAGGGTCTTGCGCTCTTCGAGCGACAGCAGGATCTCCTGCGTGATACGGTCGATGGCGCCCGTGGCGCCGGTGGCGCCAACGCCGGCGGCGCCCTTGATCGACAGGTTTTCGGCAAAGCGAGGCCCGGTGGCGAAGCGAATCTCCTCTTGAATGGCGAGCCGCTGCCTGGCGGCCGATTGTGGCTCGGCGACGTCGAGCTGTTGCTCGTGAGCCGGCAGCGCCGCGGTCATCGACAAGGCCGGGGCCGCGGTTGCCAGCGCATCGCTATCGCCGGCGCCCGCGGCCCCGATGGCCTCCTGGGGGGTGCTCGAATAACTGAATTCTTGCGAGGTTGTCAGCAGGTCCTCGGGGAGATTGGGGCTGGTCAGCAGCGTGATGATTTCGGTGGGGTGGGGTCCGACGACGCCGATCAGGGCCAATAGCCCGAGGATTCCCAGGTGGACGATGAGGCTGGCCAGCCAGGAAGGGGTATCGCCGGCCAAAGCCGAATCGTCGGCTTGCTGGCCCAGGGGCCACAATCGGCGCAGGCGGAAAAGAGCGTTCACGCGTGGGTTGCCGTCGGAGGTCTGCTGGTCCGGTAACCAATCGGGTGCAAAGCGATGCGGTGCGCTAGCGCGACCCCGCATGGGGTGGCCTCGACTCGGGCCATGGTGCAATTCTCGTTGGCTTTCGCCGCGCGTGCAACCGCGGTTCCCTCGGTCGCGCCCCAATCGCCCCTGCCTGGGCTGTGTCAGCGCGCACCATCCACCGCGTCTGAATCGGCCCGAGAAGTCGTTTTTATTGCCCGCCGTGGTCAAGATCCTCGCATTCCGCATGGTCTGGGCACGGCACGTTGACCCGCGTCGGCGGGCCAAACTAGGATGAAAGTACACCGTCTGCATAAAGAAACCCGGCGTGGGCTTGCGCCAGACAGCGAGCTCACGGTAACCCCGGCCCTGCGCCGTTCGACCGCATCCATGCTTTGCCACGTATTGCCTACCTGGCGCCGACAGAACCGCCGCGTTCCCGCGCTGGCCGCGATGTTGTTGGCCCTGTGCGCAATTGACGGGCTGACCGCCCTGCGCGGTAGCGCCGCTGATGATGAGAAGATTGCTCCGCCCGAGAACGTCTCGCTCAAGACGCGAGACGGCGTGACGCTGGCCGCCACGTTCTACACCAGCAACAAGGCCAAGGAAGCCGTGCCCATCATGTTGCTGCACGGATCGAAAGGGACCCGCGACGACTTCTCCGCGTTAGCACTGGTATTGCAGAAAGCCGTGAGCGCACACCACTGCCACTCTTGAAGCTGTGGTTATGCTGGGAGGGCGTCGAGGAATTCTCGAATCCTGGCAGTGGAGTGGACGATGAGTCGCGAGCCGGATCTGGCGAAGTGGGCTGCGTGGAGGTTGCGGCTGCG
>CAZUPX010001041.1:0-19513 GCA_964622155.1 uncultured Planctomycetaceae bacterium
GATGGGCATCACGGCCAACCACGCCGCCATGAGCGGCGCACCGCACCTGGTGTGCAACGTCGTGTTCGTCGCTCACGGCAGCTCGT
This sequence comes from uncultured Planctomycetaceae bacterium, assembly GCA_964622155.1. Taxonomy (GTDB): domain Bacteria; phylum Planctomycetota; class Planctomycetia; order Pirellulales; family PALSA-1355; genus CAZUPX01. Next base: position 87 of record CAZUPX010001041.1, read on the forward strand.
ATCGCTACTCGGGATATCCCGGCGGCGTGTTTCTGAAGAATCTGAACGAGGAATGGCTCAGCCGACAGGGCGTGCCCCCCGCCGCCGTTCCGCGCCCGATCCACCGCGTGTACGACGACTCGTTCCGCACGCGCGACATTCAGCATTACTTCGCCAAGATGAAAACGCCGACATTGAACATCGGCGGCTGGTATGACATTTTCAGCCAGGGCAACATCGACTGCTTCGTGGGCCTTCAGAATCAAGGCGCCGAGGGCGCTCGAGGTAACCAAAAGCTGGTGATGGGTGCGTTCGGTCATGGAAAGCTGGCCGGCGACCTGAAGTATCCCGACGATGCCGCCCGGCCGGATCCCGAGCTCACTTTTCGTTGGCTCGACCATTGGCTATTAGGAGTCGACAACGGCATCGACCGCGAGCCGCCGGTGAGTTATTACTTGATGGGCGATCCGCTCGACGATTCCGCTCCGGGCAACCAGTGGCGGACCTGCGACGCCTGGCCGCCGAAATCCGATCTCACGTCCTACTACCTGCACGCCGCCGGCAAGCTATCGACTGAAGCGTCCAGGTCGGCCATCGGCTCGTCGGAGTCTGCCGACACTTTCGTGTACGACCCACGCGATCCTGTGCCCACCGTTGGTGGAAACAACCTCATGCTCCCCTTGGGCCCGATGGATCAGCGCGAAGTCAGTAGCCGTGCGGACGTGTTGAAGTTTGAGACACAGCCGCTGGCCGAGGCGGTCGAGATCGTCGGACCAGTCACGGCCGAGCTGTTCGTCAGCACCGACGCCGAGGACACAGACTTCACGGCGAAGTTGGTCGATGTGTACCCGAACGGTTACCAGGCCTTGGTGCTGGACCAGGCGTTTCGCCTGCGGTTCCGCGAGGGTTTTAACCGCATGGTGCGATCCGAGAAGGGCAAGGTCTATCCGATCAAGATCAACCTGTGGTCAACCGCCCTCGCGTTTAACAAGGGTCACAAGATTGCCCTGCACGTCAGCAGCAGCAACGCGCCGCGATTCGAGCCGCATTCGAACACCTGGGAGCCGGTGACCAGCTACGACCTGGCCGTGAAAGCCAAAAACACGGTGCACCATGCCGCCGATCAAGCCTCGCGCGTGTTGTTGGGCGTGGTAAAGTCGCCTACTGCCGCCAGTGCTGGCGGCAAATAGCAATAGTCGATTGCCTGTCTCATATTTCCGATGTCAAGGTTGATGCGAAACACAATAATGAGAATCGTATTGCTGACTGGCCTTTTGCTGACTGCATTGATTCTTTCACCACATTGTGCCATGGCGCAAGACAAAGGCCCGACCGATCCGGACGCCGCGGCAAAAAAGTTCATCACCGAGTATGACCATGAGGTCCGCCCGCTTGAGATCGCAATGAATCTTGCCTGGTGGAAAGCCAACACCACCGGTAAGGACGAAGACTTCGCCGCCAAGGTCGAGGCGCAGAACCGCTACGACGAGGCGCTGGCCAATCGTCAGCGCTTTGCGGTCCTGAAATCGATCGTCGACCGGAAGCCGAAGGACGCTGTGCTGGCTCGCCAGATGGACGTGCTGTATCGCACGTATCTGGAAAAACAGCTCGAACCGGATTTGCTCAAGCGGATCACGAGCAAGTCGAACGACATCGAGAAAGCATTTAATGTCTATCGGGCCAAGATCGCGGATAAGGAAATCGCCGACAGTGAAGTCCGCCGCATCCTTAAGGACTCCAAAGACTCCCGCGAGCGGCAGGCGATCTGGGAGTCGAGCAAGGGCGTGGGCAAGGTGGTGGCCGAGGAACTGAAACAACTCGTCTTCTTGCGGAACGAAGCCGCCCGCAAGCTGGGCTTCAAAGACTATCACGCCATGCGGCTGTTCCTCAGCGAGCAAGACCAGGTCCAGGTGCTTAAGCTGTTCGATGATCTGGACGCGCTGACGCGTGGGCCGTTTGCCAAGGCCAAGGCCGAAATCGACACGAAGTTGTCCGCGAACTACGTGATCGATGTCGACGAGCTGCGACCCTGGCACTATCACGACCCGTTCTTTCAAGAGTCGCCGGCCATCTTCGACACCAGCCTCGACATGGTGTTCGCCGACGCCGACATCCTGGCAATCTGCCGAAAGTTTTACGACGGCATCGGCTTGCCGATCGAGGACGTGATTGTCCGCAGTGACCTGTATGAGAAACCAGGCAAGAGCCCCCATGCGTTCTGCACCGACATCGACCGCGAGGGGGACGTCCGCGTGCTGGCGAATATCGTGCCGAACGAATACTGGATGGGCACGATGCTGCACGAGCTGGGCCATTCGGTCTACAGCAGCAAGAACATCCCGCGCAGCGTGCCCTACGTGTTGCGGACCGACGCGCACATTTTGTGCACCGAAGGCGTGGCCATGATGTTCGAGCGGTTTTCGAAAAGCGGCGATTGGTTGTTGAAGATGGGTGTGTCGGTGCCCGACCCCAAGGCCTACACCGAGACCGGCGCCAAGATGCGCCGCAATCAACTGCTGATTTTTTCGCGTTGGTGCCAGGTCGTGCTGCGATTCGAGCAACAGATGTATGGCGATCCGGCCCAGGACTTGAACAAGCTGTGGTGGAACCTCGTTGAAAAATACCAGTTGCTCAAGCGCCCCGACGGCCGCGACGCGCCCGACTACGCTAGCAAGATCCACATCGTGACCGTGCCCGCGTACTACCACAACTATATGATGGGCCAACTCTTCGCCTGCCAGGTGCACGCCGCGATCGCTCGCGACGTGTTGCACGCCTCCAACGTGCCGGACGCCTACTATACGACCGACAAGGAGGTCGGCAAGTTCATGGTCGATCGTGTGTTCGCCCCCGGCGCGCGCCTGAGTTGGAATGCGCTGACCAAGCACGCCACGGGCGAGGAGCTGAACCCCAAGGCGTTCGCGGCCGAGTTCGGCGGGCGGTAGGGGAGACCTTCGTGTCCACCATCAGCCAGACGCTGGCCCAGGCCAAGGCGGCTCAGAATGCCGGACAACTGGCGAGAGCGGAGGAGCTCTTTCGACAGGTCACCGCGGCCGACCCTGCCAACTTCGAGGCTCGCTATCTGCACGGTGCGATGTGTCACGGCCTGGGCCGTCCGAGAGAAGCCATCGCCAGCCTGACCGCGGCCATTCGACTCAAGCCAGACTACACTGTGGCTCACAATCATTTGGGCGCGGTGCTGGCCGAACAGGGCAAACTAGACTACGCGATTGCCAGCTTTCGGCGCGCATGCCAGCTTGAACCGAGCTGGTCCGCCGCGGCTTCGAATCTCCGCTTGGCTTTGGCCGGCAAGGCCGTAAGCCAAGGGTTTTCCCTGGCCGAACAGAGCCGATTTGACGAGGCCACCGCGTGCTTCAACCGCGCTATTGAATTAGATCCGAACCAAGTCGACGCGATCAACAATCTCGGCTACGTGCTTCAGGCACAGCGCAAACCGAGCGAGGCGATCCCCTACTTCCGCAAGGCTGTCGCGCTAAATCCCGAGCACCTGCCGGCGCATATCAACCTTGGCTCGTGCCTGGAAAGAATCGGGCGGGCGGCCGACGCCGTGCCAGTGCTGCGGCGCGCCGTACAACTAGGCCCCAATCAGGCCGAGACCCACAACAACTTGGGCGTCGCCCTGTACTCACTGGGGAAGTTGGACGAGGCAATGGAAAGCTTTGCAATGGCGCTCAAGCTGCAGCCCGACCATTCGCGTGCGCGCCTCAACCACGATCTCGGCTTGCTTTTGCGGGGGGATTTTGCCAAGGGTTGGTCGGAATACGAATGCCGCGCGAGGGGAAAGTCCAAATCCGAAGAAGTCCCTGGGCAACCACTCTGGAGGGGCGAACCGCTCGACGGTCGCACGATTCTTCTGCGAAGCGAGGGAGGCATCGGCGACACTGTGCATTTCGTCCGCTATGCCGAGCTGCTCAAGCGACGCGGCGCGACCGTCATCGTCGAATGTCCTTCCGTGTTGACGCGGCTGTTGGCCACGTGTCCGGGAGTCGATCGCGTCGTGGCCACCGGAGCGCCGCTGCCAAAGTGCGACTTCTACCTCCCGATCCTGAGCGTGGCGGGAGTCCTGGGCACGACGCCGGAAAGCATCCCTGCGCACATCCCATATCTTTGGCCCGCGGCCGAGCTCGTCGAACGCTGGAAAAACGAGCTGGGGGCGGAAGGGGGCTTCAAGGTCGGAATTGCCTGGCAGGGTAACCCAAATCATAAAGGCGATTGCTACCGCTCGATTCCACTGGCGCAATTCGCGCCGGTCGCCCAAGTGCCGGGCGTGCACCTTTACAGCCTTCAGATGGGTCCGGGCCGCGAGCAGCTCGGCGCATGGCTGGACCGTTGGCCGATTACCGACTTGGGCGACCGGCTGGGCGATTTTCACAACACGGCCGCCGCGGTGCGCAACCTCGATCTGGTGATCACCTGCGACTCGGCGCCGGCCCACGTGGCCGGCGCGTTGGGCGTGCCTGTCTGGCTGGCCCTGGCAATAACTCCCGACTGGCGATGGTTGCTCGAGCGCAACGACAGTCCGTGGTATCCCACCGCGCGACTATTTCGACAGGCGCGCCAAGGCGATTGGGAAATGGTTTTTAACGAGATCGAACACGAGTTGAGCAAACTCGTCAGGGCGAAAATGGAGACTGAGCATGGCCCTCCATAGACTCTCTGTCGCGGCGATTCTATTTGTCGCCCTCGGCTCAGCACCAAGCCTGGCACTGGGCGACGCAGCCGCTCGATCCGAGCGGCAACAGACGGGAAGCCGCGGAATGGTTGTGGCCGTGTGCCCGTCGGCAGCCGAACAAGGTCTTGCGGCGCTCAAGCACGGCGGCAACGCGGTCGATGCCGCGGTGGCAACGGCCTTTGCATTGGCCGTTACCTGGCCCGAGGCCGGCAACATCGGCGGCGGCGGATTCATGGTCGTGCATCCCGGCACGGGCAAAGAGCCGATTGTCGTCGACTATCGCGAGACAGCCCCCGCGTTGGCGACGCCGGGCATGCTGGCCGAGAAAGGTCGCGTCTCGCAATACCGCCTCGTCGGCGTGCCTGGGACGGTCGCCGGACTCGCCTTGGCGCACGAAAAATTTGGAACTCTATCCTGGCGCGACCTGGTCATGCCCGCCGTGCGGCTGGCGGCAGAAGGATTCACGGTCGACGCGGCCCTGGCAAAATCACTCAACAAGGCCCTCAGCACGTCGGACAAATTCGCGGAGTTCCGACACGTCTATGGAAAAAGCGCCGGCCGCGAGGCCTGGCGGCCGGGCGACCGATTGGTTCTGCCCGAGTTGTCCGAGACGTTGCGAGGCATCGCCGACCTTGGTCCGCAAGGGTTCTATCAAGGATCGACGGCCGAACGAATCGCGGCCGAGATGAAAGCCGGCGGCGGCCTGGTGAGCATGGCCGATCTCGAACAGTACCGGGCCAAACTGCGCGCGCCGATCCGTGGCGCGTTTCGTGGCTATCAAATCTATGCTCCACCGCCGCCCAGCTCAGGCGGCATCGCCTTGATTGAGATGCTCAACATTCTCGAAAACTTCTCGTTCGAGCGAGACGCACGATACTCCGCGTCGACACTGCACCTGGTGGTCGAGTCGATGCGGCGAGCGTACCGCGACCGCGCGCGATATTTGGGCGACCCGGACTTCGTCGAGATACCCCAGCACCTGATTACCAAGAGCTACGCCAAAGAATTGGCGGCGGACATCGACCCGCGACGCGCGACCTCAAGTCGTGACCTCGCGGCTGACATTCCACTTTCACCCGAGGGAGTGCAAACCACGCATTTCAGCGTTGTCGATGGCTGTGGCATGGCCGTGGCCAACACATACACACTGGAGCAGGCGTATGGCTCACGCATTGTCGTGCGCGGTGGTGGCTTTCTGCTCAACAACGAAATGGGCGATTTCAATCGCGCGCCAGGCGTGACCAACGTCAGCGGCAAGATCGGCACGCCGCCCAACCTGATCGCCCCAGGAAAGCGGATGCTCAGTTCCATGACTCCGGTTATTATCACCGCGGCGGATGGAAAACTCCTGCTGATCACCGGCAGCCCCGGCGGGCGGACAATCATCAACACCGTGGCGTGCGTCGTGCTAAACCTGCTCGAGTTTCACATGAGCGCCGCCGACGCCGTCGAGGCTCCGCGAATCCATCATCCGTGGTTTCCAGATCGCATCCAGGCCGAGCGCGGACTTTTTGACAAGCACAAGGAAACCGTCGAGGAGCTCGAGCGGATGGGTCACTTGATCGAGAACAAGACAGCACCGCAAGGTGACGCCCACACAATCTGGATTGATCCCGCGACCGGCACGCTCCACGGCATCGCTGATCCGAGGCGGCGTGGGGCGGCGCGGGGATATTAACAACGCTTGGGAGTCGCTTTCTGGAGTGTGCCACTGGCTTTGCCAGTGTTAAGTGCCGCGACGAAGGACCGCACTGGCACAGCCAGTGGCACACAGGTTACATTGAAGACGGGCCAAGTGAGGCATGAGTCGAATGACTATCGCGCGAATCTGCCGGACATTGACACTGTTTGCGAGCATCGGCGCCATCGGCGTTGCCGAAGCTGCGGAAACGCCGCCGGACAAGACTCCCACCGCGGTGGAAACTCCGGCGGTGCCCTTCCTGACGCTCATGATCGTGCGCGATCCGGCCGTGCACGGCGAGCTGCGATTGACGCGGCGACAGATCGAGCAGGTTGCGGCGGCCGTGGCGGAAGTCGATCAGCCGTTTTGGCAGTTGCGCGACGTGCCTGTGGCCAAGTGCGGCGACAAGCTCGGCGAGCTACTCAAGCAACTTCGCCGTCGCGTGGACCTTGTGTTGACTGACGTGCAACGGGAGCGGCTTGACCAGATCGTGCTTCAGGCGCGAGGGGTTAATGGATTGCTGTCCGCTGAAATGGCCGCGCGATTGGGCCTCTCCGACGACCAGGTCGGCCGGCTGCGGGACATCGCCCGCGAGAATCTGCAAGAAACTCGTGACCAGGGCGATGCCAAACCAAAGGTCGAGGCCCGGCAGCTTCTCGAGGTCCTTTCGTCCGAGCAAGCCGACCAGTGGTCCAATACGTTTGGCAAGCCGTTCGACTTGAGCCAGGTCCGCCGCATTGGGTGCGATGCTCCCGAGCTGCGCTCGGTCGACCAATGGATCAATGGTGAGCCGCTAACGCTCAGGTCGCAGCAGGGCAATGTCGTGGCCGTGCATTTCTGGGCCTTCGGGTGCATCAACTGCCAGCGTAACCTGCCACACTATCAAGCCTGGTACGAAAAGTTCCCCAAGTCGAGTTTCACACTGATCGGCATCCACACGCCGGAGACCGAGCGCGAGCGAAGCGTGGACGACTTGCGAGCCAGCGTCGAGGAGCGCGCGATCCGCTATCCGGTGGCCGTCGACGCCGCGGCTGAGAACTGGAAGGCCTGGGGCAATAACATGTGGCCCAGCGTCTATCTCATCGACAAGCACGGCCGCGTCCGCTACTGGTGGTACGGCGAGCTGAATTGGCAAGCGGCCAAGGGCGAGCAATTCATCCGCGGCAAGATCGAAGAGTTGCTGGCAGAGAAGTAGGCGCGATATCGGAAGCTGTGTCGTCGAGTGCCACTGGCTCCGCCAGTGCCGAGCGCCGCGATGGACAATAGCACTGGCAAAGCCAATGGCACACGGCAAAGGAAAATGCCCTAGCACTTTCGCGATTTGCCGCGCCGCGTAAGGGCCCCAGACTGGAGGGGCTTTCCGTTCGCCCTCCCGTCTCCGGCCTATAGCCTATGGCGTCTAGCACCCGGCCTCGGGTTGGCGCTCACCAGCACGGTCGTACAATGAGCCTGGTTCTTGCTCGCCGCCGCAACCAGAGCCGAATAACACAACGCGCACCTAGCGCGCCAAATTCCGCGCAGGCCATCACCGGACATACGCCGTGCCGTCGAAAATCGTCTTCCTGTTCGATGTCGACAACACGCTGCTCGACAACGACCGAGTGCAGGAAGATCTGCGCGACTATATGGCGCGGCAGTTTGGCCAGCAGGCCAGCGAATTGTATTGGACAATCTTCGAGCAACTGCGAAGCGAATTGGGCTATGCGGACTATCTGGGTGCCTTGCAGCGATACCGCGTGCAACATATGCACGAACCGCGCGTGCTCAAGATGTCGTCGTTTCTGATCGGCTACCCGTTTGCCCAGCGGCTCTATCCGCGCGCGCTCGATGTGGTCGCGCGTTTCAGCCAATGGGGACCGACCGTCATCCTGTCCGATGGCGACGTCGTCTTTCAACCGCACAAGGTCGATCGCTCGGGTTTATGGAACGCGGTCGATGGTCGAGTTTTGATCTATATCCATAAGGAACGCGAGCTCGCGGACGTCACCGAGCGATTTCCCGCCGAGCACTATGTGCTGGTCGACGACAAGCTGCGCATACTCGACGCGGTCAAGCAGGTGTGGCGCGAGCGCGTCACCACCATGTTTCCGCGGCAGGGACATTACGCCCACGATCCGAAAATCGTCGCCGCCTACCCGCCGGCCGATGTGAGCGTCGAGGCCATCGCGCAGTTGCTCGACCACGACGTCGACGATCTCGTGCGTGCCGCAGCACCGCGGAGCATCACATAAGAAAGCTGGAAGATAAGCCATGAAGACCGAGCCGGGGTACGACCAACCATTGTATATTCTGCCGTTCGACCATCGGCGGTCGTATGGCGAGCAGGTGTTTGGCTTTCACGAGCCGATGACAGCCGACCAGATCGCGATCGTTGCCCAGAGCAAGCAGGTCATCTACGAAGGATTCAAGCTCGCCGTTGCCGCAGGCGCGCCCAAGGACCGCTGTGGCGTCCTTGTGGACGAGGAGTTCGGCGCGGCCATTTTGCGCGATTCGGTGGCGCAAGGGTACATCACGTGCATGCCCACCGAAAAAAGTGGCCAAAATGAGTTCGACTTCGAATTTGGCGACCACTTCGCCGAGCACATTGCATCGTTCAACCCCACGTTCACCAAAGTGCTGGTGCGCTACAACCCTGTCGGCGACGCCGTGCTCAACCGGCGACAAACGGCGCGCCTCAAGGCGCTCTCGGAATACCTGAAGCGGACCGAGCAGTTGTTCATGTTCGAGCTGCTGGTTCCGCCGGAACAATCGCAACTCGCACAAGTCGGGGGTGATAAGAAGCTGTACGACGTGCAGGTGCGACCCGGCTTGATGGTCCGCTCGATCCAGGAATTGCAAGACGGCGGCGTCGAGCCCGACGTGTGGAAGGTCGAGGGGCTCGACCGCCGCGAAGACTGCCAGCGCGTCGTGGCGGCCGCGCGCCGCGACGGCCGCGACCGCGTCGGATGCATCATCCTGGGCCGCGGCGAGGACGAGCAAAAAGTGGTCCAGTGGCTGGGCGTTGCCGCCACCGTGCCAGGTTTCATCGGCTTCGCGGTGGGTCGCTCCACGTTTCTCGATCCAATCATCCAGGTGCGCGCCGGCAAGATGACCGACGACGACGCCTCGGCCGAAGTGTCTCGGCGGTTCGGCAAGTGGATCCGCGTGTTTGAGTCGGCAGGCTAGAGCGCCATGAGCAACGACAAGCTGAGGCGACAAATTGCCTGCGAGGCTGCCCGGCTGATAGTCGCACAGCAGGAATCTGAGTACTACCGGGCCAAGCAGTTGGCGGCCCGCCGCCTTGGTCAGAATTGGGTCAAACCGGCCGACCTGCCCACCAACCAGGAAGTCCGCGACGAAATTCAGTTGCTGGCTCGGATTCGCGAAGGCAGCCCTCACCGCTCGTCACCTGAGTCGTCCGGCCGCGAACGATCGGTGGCCGAGTCGCACGAAATCGACCGCATCCGTCTATTCCGCACGCTGCTGGCGGCGCTCGAAACCGTCAAGCAGAACCCGGAATATCACCCCGAGGGAGATGCGCTCTACCACAGCCTGCAAGTGTTCGAGCTGGCGCGCGACGCGGTCCCCTACGACGAAGAGTTTCAGTTGGCCGCCCTGCTGCACGACGTGGGCAAGGCCATCGATCCGCGCGATCACGTGGCGGCGGCGCTGGAGTCACTAAACGGCCACATCACCGAGCGCACCGCCTGGCTGATCGAGCATCACAGTGAAGCCGGCGCCCTGCGCGACGGGACGCTCGGCGTGCGTGCCCGGAGGCGGCTGGAAGCCCACGCCGATTTTGACGACCTCATGCTGTTGTGCGATTGCGACCGCCGCGGCCGTGCCAAAGGCGTGCAAGTGCCCGACGTCGAGGACGCGCTGGCCCACCTGCGCGAGCTGGCCCGCGACAACGGCGGGCACTCTTGAGAACAGGTGAGCAGGAGAAAGTAGAACAGGAGAGCACGTGTACTGACGTCCCAGTCTGTATAGGACAGCAGTAGCTCAAGTAAGCAGGTGATCGAACGCTTGATGCTCGTTAACCCCTTGCTCCTCGATGCGTCAATCTCACCCCGGAGGGGTGTGGGCGTGTAGCCGTAGGCGCCAGCCTACGGAGTCAGTGACGCCATCGCGTCGTCGAGCCGCACAGCGGCGACGCCGCACTATCCCAAACCATCCGTCGCCGCTACGCGGCTTTCCATAGGCGTTTGTCCCGTTGCCCGTGGGCTATCCGCCCACGGCTACATGCCTCGGCCGCTTCGCGGCCACGCGCGTAACTCCACCGAACTATGCTTGTCCTCGATCTGCGTACACAACAATGCCCGCCTCAGGTGAGATAGGGCATGCCCGCTGACCGCGGTTACCCGAAAATCGGTCGTGGGCCACTTTGAGATTCCCATTTTACGTCACGGCTTTGGGTGTGACCGCAGGATGATGACAAGGCCAACAAGGAAGATGACTAGCGCGCCCAAAAACACATACGGAATCCACGGCCTGCTTGGGCCGCCAGGCATCATGCTCTCCCCGAAGCCGATCATAAACGACAGCGGACAACCGATCCCGCCCACTAACATGAGTGCTGCTGCGAACCATTGGCTAATCGAGTTCCGAACTAGCACAGGTGGTCGGAAGGCCACAGCAATGCCAATTACCCACGCCAATGCGACGGTGAGGATGACGATAGGCGCCGGCCGGCGAAGCAATAGAAACGTAAGCCCGACGGGGATGACTAATACCAACGCGGTACGAAGGCTGAATCTTCGCATCTGGACAACTCGCAGGTCGACCGCATGATTAGACCACGCCCAAGCGCTCACGCAAGAAGCCTGTCAAGGAGCTATTGCCAGCCGCATGCCATTCGCCGAAATTCCAGGAATCAAACTGGCCGACTACCCGAAAATCCGGTCGCGCTCAGCCTGATTGTAGGCCAGCTTTTCTGCTGCCGTCATGCGCGAAAAGTCCGGCTTGCCGTCGGCGGACTTCTTCGCAGCGCCGGAAGTGTCATGGCAATGGCACTGTTCGGGGTCGGGCCCCCCGCAGCCGCAGTCGTGCTTGACATTCGGAGTTGGCGATACTCCGGTCGACTTATTGACACCGCGCGGCACACCGGCTGGCACTGTCGCCGCCGAGCCGCCGTAACTCATCACGCCGCTTTGCAACTGCATGTCGTCGGCCAGCGACCGGTGCGGCTTGATCCGCAGCTTCTCCAGCACGGCGTGATACGCCCGCACGGCTTCCTCCGGCGAGATCTGGCGGTCGACGATCCGCCGCAGAAACTCGACGAACGCCAGTTGGCACTCGGCGCCGTTGATCTTGCGGCCGAACAGCGCCGCTCGAGCGCCGTACTTCTGTGCCTCGGCCACCAGCTTGAACGCGTCGTAGGTCGTGCCCGCGCTGCCACCCAGGATGCCGACGATCAGGTGCGGATCGTAGGCGACCAGTTCCTCCATCGCCCGTGGCCCGTGATAGACGATCTTCAAAAAGATCGGCCGCCCAGACACGGCCACGCCCGCCAGTGCCCGTGCGATCGAGTCGTTGATGAATTGCGGCGTGGTCTCGCTGGTCAGTCCTTGCGGAGCGTTGGGGTCGAAGACTTCGAGAAAGTGTCGAAAGCCTTTGCGTTCCGCCTCCTGGCGAAACGCCGAATAATGGGCCAGCGCCTCCAGGTCTTCATTCAGGCGATTGTTGAACGTCACGCTGTAGAGGCCGAGGTTGGCCCCTCGCGCACGTTCGCTGGGCTCGCAGTCGGCATGCCCACATTGAATATGGTCGAGCGAGGCCGTGCGAAACGGCCGCGACGGCTCGGCAACATAACGTCCGTGACGAACGGCAAAGATGTCGCTGGCGTCGTTGGCTCTGGCGGCGGGCGTGACGTGGCTGTTCTCGAACAGCCGCTCGCCGATCGCCAGCACGTCGTTGGTCGAAGCCGACATGAGCATGATGTCGACCAGGCCCTGACGCGTGATCTGGCGAATGCTCCCGCGATATTCGTCCAGGGTCCGCATCCGCACCTCGCCCGCGTGCATCTCGGGCGACTGCCCCGGCGAACCGATGCCGAACGCCATGTCGGCATCCTTGGCATCGGCCAGGATGAACTCCTTCGAGCCCGACGGATCGGCGTGAATCGCGGCGAGTTTTCGATCGAGAGATTTTTCCATATTCGCTTCTAAACTATCGTGCGGCCGAGAGGCGACTGAACACCGCCTCGATCGTTTGCCTCAGTACCTGGCCGCTCGAGCGCAGCGCTTGAACCTCCTTGGGCCACAATTGAATTTCGTGCGTGCCCATCACACCGCCGGCTCCGACGACCGTGGGCACCGACAGCGCGACGTCGCGAATGCCGTAACAGCCGCGCTGCACCGACGACACGGGCAACACAGCTCGGCGGTCCAGCGCGATCGCCTCAATCACTTCCTGAATCGCAAGCCCGACCGCGAAACCGGCGCCACCCTTTTTCTTGATCACTTCGGCGCCCGAGCCTTTGGTTCGGGTGAACAACTCGTTGGCCAGGTGCAGGCTCCAGCCGGGAAACTTGTCCAGCGGAAGGCCCGCGATCGTGGCGCTAGACCAGATCGGCACCATGCTGTCGCCATGTTCGCCCAGGATCAGCGCTTTGACCTGCGTAGGTGGAGCCGAGAGTCGCTCGGCGATCAAAGCTCGAAAACGAATCGTGTCCAGTTGTGTGCCCAGCCCCAACACGCGCGCCGGCGGCAGATCGAGCCGCTCGGCTGCGACGTACGTCAGCACGTCGACAGGGTTTGAAACGACCAGCACGGTGGCGTCGGGCTTATGTCTGGCCTTTTGGATACTCGCCAGGATGCCAAGGAACAAGTCGACGTTGCGGTTGATCAAATCCAGTCGGCTCTCGTCCGGCTTGCGACGCAGCCCGGCCGTAATGCAGATCAGATCACTGGTGGGAATGTGCTCGTAGCCGCCAGACGTGATGACCTGGTCGGCCATCAGGCTGGCTCCGTGCACCAGGTCGAGGGCCTGCCCAGCGGCCAGCTCGGCATTAGCGTCGACCAATGCGATCTCGCGCACGATCTTGCCGGTTTGCAAGGCGAACGCCGTGCACGACCCAACCAGCCCGCCGCCGCCGATGATGGTAACTTTCATGGTGAGGTTCTAAAAGAATGAGTCGCCATTGAACTTATCGCTTCGCCAAGGCGGCCATCACCCGATCGGTGATGGTTTTCACCAAGGCCTCTTGATCGATTTCGGCCGTCGCCGACGTTTTTACGCTGCTGCCTGGACCGGCCGCCGACGGTCGCATCGACGGAGGCGGCTCGAATGCCCGACGATCGACGCCGGACTGAGTCCAGCTATTGCGAAACACGTCGTTGGCACAGATATCGCAATTCTCCATGCCCGGCGAGAGCCGCGCGTCGGTGTAACCCCATTTGGTCTTAAGGTCCAACAGCTCGCGCGTTTTCTCTTCCGTGAAGTAATTGATTTTTCCCAGGTCGCGTGCCAGCATCAAAATTCGACAATAAGCATCGAGAATCTCCGTCCACCAGTACGCGCGCTCGACCGTCTCGCCGAAGCTGACCGTACCGTGATTAGCCAGGATGATGACGTTGCTCTTCTCCACAAACGGCAACACCGTGTCGGCAAACAATTGTCCCCCGGGCGTCTCGTACTTCGTGATCGGCACGTCACCCAAAAACACCTCGACTTCGGGTAGCACGCACTGCGGAATCGGCTCGCGCGCGACGGCAAACGCCGTAGCGTGCGGCGGATGACAATGCACCACGCTTTTGACGTCCGGCCGCTTCTTCATGATCGCCAGGTGTAACAGAACCTCGCTCGTACGTTTGCGGCGACCCGAAAGCTGCTTGCCCTCCATGTCACAGGTGCACAGATCCTCGGGCTTCAGAAAACCCTTGCTCACCATGGTGGGCGTGCACAGCACCTCGTTGGTGCCCAGCCGAAAGCTGATATTGCCGTCGTTGCCGGCCGCGAATCCCTTGTTGTAGATCCGCCGGCCGATATCGCAGATTTCAAGCTTGACTTGATGAACGTTCATTCCAATCCTCAAGAGTCAATGTCGCGAGGCATCTCCAGTTGCACGCTGTCGAGAATCGCGGCGTTATAAGCGTCGACCGGTTTGTCGTGGGGATGAAAAGGCTGAGCGGCCTCGCCACCTTCGCTCACGGCAATGCGGCAACCCATGCCAGCCCCCAACTCGTCATACACCACCAGCGTGTCGCCGCCCGGCCGCGTCCGACCGACGAGGTCGCTGGTGGTCAGCGGGATCGACAGGCGCAGCGACGCACCGGCGAAGCTCGGGTGAGCCCGGTTCAATGTCACCGTTCCAATCACTTCCGCAATTCGCACTGGTGATTCCTAAGTCGTCTCGGCCGGACATCTCCAGATCCGCAACGTCCTCCCGTGTCTCCCCTCGTGGGAGAGGGAAAACATTCGGTCAATCTTCAATTCCCAGCACGCTCCAGCGCACCGGCGTTGTCTCACTGTGCAGCAGCTCGCGCGTGCCCTTGCCGTCGCTCGACAAGATGACTCGCTGACCTCTGCCCGCACCCAGCGCATCGACCGCCACGACCGGCTCTCCGTCGGGCGTGACGCCGTCGACGCCGTAAAACTGCACGACCAGCAGCTTCCAGCCTTCCAGCGAAGGATGCTTGATGGTCGCCGTCGCCGTGCCCAGTACCACGCCTACCTGCATCTCGAACTCCCACTGTTTTGTGATCGATCGCTATTTTCCCAATATCCGCAGATCGTCGATCAGCGAACAACGCCGCTCGCGTGTGAAGGTCAGCGGTGTGGTGACCCCCTCGCCAGTCGGCGTCGCGATCGAATACGACAAGTAACCCTCGCCCCCCAGTCCCAAGGCCGCCATGCACGGGCCGTTTTTCACAAACAGCGTGGTGTCCAGCGCTCGGCCCATCTTCGTCATGTTTCGCACGTTGTTCGAATGAATCATGCTCGTGTGACGGTAGCCGTGCTCGTAGTGCTTAGCCTTGGCAATCGCCTCGTCCACGTCGCGCACGCGGACAAAGGGCACGAATGGCATCATCTGTTCGACCGGCACGAAGGGATTCGATTCGTCCGCCTCGCCGAACACCAGCTCGGTCTCGGCGGGAATCCGCTTTCCTACCGCCCCGGCCAACACGGCCGCGTCCTGACCGATAAAGTCCTTGGCCGCCACGTCGTGCTTGTCGCGCCCTTCGCCGACCGACGCGATGGCCACCTTCGTCAGTGCGTCGATCTCGCGTGCGTTCAACCGCACGGCGCCGGCGCGATCCATGGCGGCCAGCATGGCGTCGAACACCTTGGCCACAACGAACACTTCCTTCTCGGCGATACACAACAGGTTATTGTCGTAGGCCGCCCCCTGAATGATCGCGCGTGCCGCGCGGTCCAGGTCGGCCGTCTCGTCGACCACGACCGGAGGATTGCCGGGGCCGGCCACAATCGCCCGCTTGCTGGCCTTCATGGCCGCGCGAGCGACTGCCGGGCCTCCAGTCACACAGATCAGCTTGACGCCGCGATGATTGAAGATCGCATCGGCCGATTCGATGGTCGGCTCGGCAATCACGCAAATCAGGTTGTCGATGCCCAAATCGCGATAGATGGCTTCGTTGAATCGCCGCACGCCCTCGGCCGCCACGCGCTTGCCGCCGGGATGCGGATTGACGACCAGCGTATTGCCGCCGGCGATCATGCTCACGGCGTTGCCGGTAATGGTCGGCAGCGAGTGCGTCACCGGCGTGATGGCTCCAATCACGCCGAAGGGAGCGTGCTCGATGACGGCCAGCCCGTGGTCGCCGCTAAACACTTCGCTGCGCATGAACTCAACGCCGGGCGTTCGCTCGCCGAGGATACGAAGTTTTTCGATCTTGTGCGGCAGACGGCCGATCTTGGTCTCTTCCATCTCCATCGTGCCCAGCTCGACCGACTGCTCGATCGAGATGCGGCGGATATGGTCGATGACACGCTTGCGGTCCTCGATCGTGCGCTCGCTGAGTTGCTCGAACGCGTCGGTGGCGGCAGCCACGGCTTCATCGACGCAAGTAAACACGCCAAACCGGCCCGTGCGACCGCGACCGGAAACCGGCGGCGCCGCGACCGTGCCCATGCGGGTCAGCACCTGCTCGACGACGTTGCGAATCAGTTCTTCAGTGGCTTGCATGATAGGTGTCGATTTCTGCTGGCGGTTCTGTTTTCTCTCTTGATGTCAGCGATTTAGTCGCGCGCGTTTTCGCTGCGAAAAATGCAGTCGTGATCCACGTGTACCGTGTCGATCAAGCCCACGATGACAGTGTCGATCGGCAAATTCTTGGTCTCGGGGGTCATGCGAGCGCTGGAGCCCTGCGTGATTAAGACGAATTCACCCTCCCCTGCCCCGACGGTGTCGACGGCCACGAACGTGCGGCCAGTGGTCACTAGTTTGTTGCGGTCCTGCGGATCGACCCGATACGGTTCGACGATCATGAGCTTCTGCCCCACCATCGAGCCGACCTTTTGCGTGGCCACCAGCGATCCGGTTACTTTGGCGAGAAACATAGTTGTGTACTTTCGGCTTTTTAGTCTGTAGCCGGGGTCTGTGACCCCCGGACACTCCGCTGATTCTCCGGCCTCAAAGAGGCCAGCTACAATCATTCAATGGCCTGTCAGGCGGTGCGCTCCAAAAGCTCCTTGGTTTGTCGGGCCACGATCAACTCTTCGTTGGTCGGAACCACCCAGATTTGCGTCCGGCTGTGCGGGGCGCTGATTTTAACTTCGCCCTTGGCCGTCTTGTTCGCATTGGCATCGAGCACGATGCCCAACTCCTCGAGGCCGTCGGTGACGGCTGTGCGAATGTTGACGCCGTTCTCGCCGATGCCGCCGGTGAACACGATCACGTCGGCGCCTCCCAACTCGACAAGCAGCGCGCCCAGCGCGTGGCGAATGTCAGACGCGAACACGTCCAACGCCAATCGGGCCCGCGCGTGTCCTTTTGCCGCCGCTTCTTCCAGGTCGCGCACATCGCCGCTCAAGCCGCTTAGGCCCAACAGTCCACTGCGCTCGGCCAAGTCGCCCAGCACCTGGCCCAGCGACTGGCCGGTGTGCTTCATGATCACCGGGATGGCGAATGGGTCGAAGTCGCCGGCGCGATTGTTGTGGGCGATGCCCGACTGAGGGCTCATGCCCATCGACGTGGCCACGCTCTCGCCCGCGCGAATCGCGCACAGGGAATTCGACCCGCCCAGATGGCACGAGATCACGCGCAGGTCGTCGCGGCCCAACAGCTCGGCAATCCGCGTAGCGATATAACGATGGCTGGCGCCGTGAAAACCCCAGCGTTTGACGTGGTACTTTTCAGCCCACTCATACGGCGCCGGATAGTAGCGGTTGCGGTCTGGCACGGTGTGGTGAAACCCGGTCTCGAAGGCCGCCACCAGCGGGATGCTCGGTAGCTTTTCGCCCAATAGCCGCATGGCTGCGATGTAGGGTGGATTGTGGGCCGGCGCCACTTCGCGCATGCCTTCCATGGCAGCCAACACCTCGGGCGTGACTCGCTGCACTCCACTGATCCCGCCGGCATGGACGGCCTTGAACCCGATGGCCGAGACCTCGGAGGCGTCTTTCAGGCAGCCGTCCTTGGGATCGGTCAGTTGATCCAGGCATTGCCGCACGGCGGCCGCATGATCGCTCACGTGGGCAACAAGCTCGCGGTGCGTGGAACCGATCTCCACCGTACACCGACTCTCAGGCGCACCGATGCGCTCGATGCCGCCGCGCGCGATCTGGCGCTCGTTGGCCATGTCGAACAATCGATATTTGAAGCTTGTGGATCCCAAGTTAGCCACCAGAACCTTCATGGCGCAGCGTCCTTCTACTTCCCTACTGCCTCCAGTCTGTCTACGACAAGTAGGCAGCCACCAGCCCGTCGGACGGACGGGGAATAACATGGCTGGCGACCAGTTCGCCAAACTGCGTGGCCGCGGCCGAACCGGCTTCGACGGCGGCTCGCACGCTGCCCACGTCGCCGCGCACGACGGTCGTGACGTACGCCCCGCCGATCGAGATGCGCTTGACGATTTCTACATTCGCGGCCTTGGCCATGGCGTCGGTGGCTTCGACCAGCGCGACCAGGCCCTTGGTTTCAACGAGTCCAATTGCGGAGTTCATCGTTCGTGTTGTCCTTGTTGGAGGAATTGTCTCCCTCTCCCCTTGTGGGAGAGGGCCGGGGTGAGGGGGTGAACCAACTTTGACGCAGCCACCCTCACCCGGCTTGCTGCGAAGAGCCACCCTCTCCCCTTGTGGGAGAGGAGCTTTTACACACTAACCTTTGCGGGGCTCGGGAATTACCAGGCCCAGGTCATCGTGCGGGCGAGGAATGACCTGCACACCGATGACTTCACCGATTCGGCCGGCCGCGGCGGCACCCGCGTCGGTGGCTGCTTTGACGGCGGCCACGTCGCCGGTCACAAACGCGGTTACCAGGCCACTGCCCACCTTGTCCCAGCCCAGGAATTGCACGTTAGCTGCTTTCATCATTGCGTCGCTGGCTTCGACCAAGGCCACAAAACCCTTGGTTTCGATCATGCCCAGCGCTTCGGGTACTTTTGCCATAGTTGGGTCTCCAAAAAAGAAAAACGGATTCGGTTCTGTTGAGTCCTGTCGGTTGAAAAACGGCTAACGCGGTTTGAACAACTCGATTCTCGTGGCGTGGTCCAAGTCGGCGGCGTTCCCCTCGTCGGTATCCAGGTGTACTTCCAGCTTGCTGGTCTCGTCGGCCCGCACCAGCAGGTCTTCGAACACCAGACTGCACGTGCTTTCGATTCGCAGACTCAGGCGGTCGCCGTTCTTGACGCCGTAATGCGCCGCGTGACGCTGGTTCATGTGCACGTGCCGCTCGGCGCGGATCACGCCCTCCGACAATTCCACCACCCCGGCCGGCCCGACCAGCACGCAGGGTGCGCTGCCGCGTACGTCGCCACTGGCGCGGACCGGAATGTCGATGCCCAACGAGATCGCATCGGTAAACGCCAGCTCGACCTGGCTGTATTTTCGCGTTGGTCCCAAAATGCGCACCGCCGGCAGCATCCGCCGCCGCGGCCCGACGACCATCACGGTTTCCTCGGCGGCGTAAAA
>CAZUPX010001042.1:0-1980 GCA_964622155.1 uncultured Planctomycetaceae bacterium
CCCCGATAGATCAGCGGGTTGTCGATCTTCGGTCGTTCTTCCGGGAAGCTGACGGTCACCTTGCGGCTGAACAGGTGCCTGGCCGTCGTCGTCAGCCCCTGCACGAACAGCGGAACATACATCTTGCCGGCCAGCCCGAGCTTGGGCTCTTCGATCCATTTGATGGCAGGGTCGCTGGCTTTCATGGTCACAACTCTTATCGGGTAACGGCGCGCTGCGCCCCTCGTGCGACCGCCGGGGGCTCGAACTCGGGCGGGCTCAAAGCATCGACGCGTGGACGGTTGTCGCTGTGCAACGGCGCCAGCCAACCGGCCGCCAGCCAACCCAGAATCGCCACCGTCCAGCCAACGCCGATCGTCAACCACGGCTCGACCGGAAGCCCTTCGAGCCGTTGGTCGTGCTGGTATTCGATCACGGAAGCCAGGGCAATCAGATTGACCAGCCCCAGCGGCAGCATCACTTTCCAGGCCAGAGTCATCAACTGGTCGAAGCGAAAACGCGGCCAGCTCCAGCGCACCAGCATGAAGAACACCACCACCGCCAGGACCTTCGCAGCGAGAACTGCGATGCGGAGCAGTGCCTCGGGCCAGGTGATGACGTTGTCGGCCGGCACGCTCATGCCCCAAAAGTGCCAGCCGCCAAGAAACAAGATCGTGATCAAAAACGCCGCCACCAGCATGTGCAGAAACTCGGCGATCAAAAACAACAGCAACTTCATGCCGGCGTACTCGGTGTGATAGCCGCCGACCAGCTCCTGCTCGCACTCCGGCAGGTCAAAGGGCAATCGGGCAGCCTCGGCAAAACTGGCCACCATGAACACCACAAACCCCAAGGGCTGCACGAACACATTCCACATGCCGCTGGCGGCTTGCTGTTCGATAATCCGGTCCAATCGCAGCGATCCGGTCGCCAGCACGACGCCAAGAATGCCCAGTCCGAGCGGAATCTCGTACGCGATCAACTGCGCGCTTGAACGCAGGCCCCCCAGGAAGCTGTACTTGTTGTTACTGGCCCAGCCGCCGAGGATCACGCCGTACACGGCGATGCTGCTGACGGCGAAGACATAGATCATGCCCACGTCGACACCCGGCGCGATCACCAGCTCGACGGGCCCTTTGAGCCCCGCCAGTTCGAGCGGCAGCACGCTGCCAAAGGGGATGACGGCAAAGATGGCCACCGCGGCGGCCAGGATCGAAATGGGGGCCACGATATACAGCGCCTTGTCGACGTGACGGGGCGTGTATTCTTCCTTGAAGATAAACTTCAGCCCATCGGCCAGCGGCTGGCCGAGGCCGAACAGCTTGATGCGCGTCAGCGGAATGCCGACGCGGTTCGGACCGCGGCGATCCTGGACCCAGGCCGAGATCCACCGCTCCAGCAGCACCAGGTAGGCGGCCGCCGTCAGCAGGATGAAAACCGCAATCGCGATTTTCACCAGCGGGACGATCAACGGTTCCATCAGTGATTGCCAGTCGATCGACATGCGTTCATTTCAAGAGGTCGTTGCGGTTTCAACCACGGAGTTTGACTTCAAATCGACGCCCAAGGGTCCGACAGGATCGGCCGCGGCGGCGAAGAACGGAATCACATCGGCGATCTCGTCCAACACGCGCCGCGCCTTGACCAGGCCCGGCATGGCCAGCAGTTGGGCGTAGACACCAGCCTCGACGCGGACGCCGGCCGGCGGACGGATGGCCCACGCGACACTCTGTAGTCGATCGGCGTGGTTCACGTACGAACCCTCTCGCTCAGCAAAGGCCGCGCCGGGCAATTGATACGTTGCTAACTCGACCAGCGGCGAATCGAACAAGTCTTGCACGACCAAACATTCAACGGCCGCCAGTCGCTCGGCGGTCGGCCGGTCGATCCAGTCGGTTTTGTAGCCACCGCTGACCCATGCGGCGCCGATTTCGCCGGCGTCGACGGCGGTCAACAAGTCGTCAAGCGTGGCGATGCGACCCATGAAGTGCGTGACGATCT
>CAZUPX010001043.1:0-2093 GCA_964622155.1 uncultured Planctomycetaceae bacterium
CGGCTGACGCCTTCGCCAAAGCGGGGCTTCGTCAATCCGGGTCGCCCCGGCCGACGCCCGCTCAACTACATGGCTCACGAGCATTTACCATGAACAGTTCCTTTCAACTGTTAAGATCAATCAGGCTTGCCTGACGCACCAAAGAGCACAAAGGTCACCAAGATGAACGAGAATTGTCGATTGTCATTTTGTCCCCGCCTGTATTGTCTGCTCGCGTCCTTCGTGTCCTTGGTGCTCTTTGTGGTGAATCTGCCCGTCGTTGATCGTACATGTATTATGCGCCGATTGGTCATCAAGCTCGCGATTTTGGTTTCCCTCACATCGCTCGCAACGGCGCGCGACATTTATGTCGACAACGTCGCGGGGGATGACCGGTTCGATGGCAGCCGCTCGCTGACGGAGTCTGGCACGCTCGGGCCCGTACGCACGATTGCCAAGGCGTTGCGGCTGGCCGCGCCGGGAGATCGCATCTCGCTGGCCAAGAACGATGAGCCGTATCGCGAAAGCGTCAGCCTGACGCTCAGCCGGCACAGCGCCTCGCTCACGCAACCATTTGTCATCGACGGCAACGGCGCCACGCTAGACGGTTCCGGGCCGGTCAACCGCGACGGGTGGTCGTACGAAGGGGGCGACGTGTTCTGCTTTCAACCCCAACGGCTCGGGTATCAACAACTGTTCCTTGACGCCAAGGGGCGCACCGCGATCCGGCATCCGGTGTCTCCGGCCAGCGTGACCTTGCCCCCGCTGGAGCCACTTGAGTGGTGTCTGTGGGCCGGCAAGATTCATTTTCGCGTCGAATCGGGAAAGACGCCGCGCGATTACGAGCTCGGATATTGCACCTTGCAAACCGGAATCACGCTGTACCATGTGCGCGACGTGGTGATCGAGGACTTGACCGTGCAGGGCTTTCACGTCGATGGCGTCAACGTCAGCGATGGTGTTGGCTGGACCGAGCTGCACGGGTTGACGTGCCGCGCCAACGGTCGCTCGGGCATCTCGGTCGGTGGGTCGTCGCGCGTCGTGATCGACGGCTGCACGCTGAGCGACAACGGCACTGCGCAACTTCGCAGCGAGGGCTACTCGCACACCAGCGTGCAAGAGACGCGCTTGCTCGACAACACGGCGCCGGCCATCGAGTGGCGCGGCGGCGAAGTGACCATCGGCGGCCAAACGGGCGTCGTCGGCGAGCCCTAGTGTTGTTTGTACACGCGGCATCCGGCCGCGTAGTGAACCGGAAACGCGGAATCCTATCGGACGGTCAAAGCGGCAAGATGCCGCTTGTACGAGCCCGCAGTCTCGCTTGACACATTTTGACCACAGTGATAGCCTTCCTTGTTCCGCTTGACTCGGGGGCTTAGCTCAGTTGGGAGAGCGTCTGGCTGGCAGCCAGAAGGTCAGGGGTTCAAGTCCCCTATCCTCCATTTTTGTCGCCAAAGGCGACAAAAATAGAGCAGGAGATTGCAGAAAGTAGAGAGGAGAGAAGAAGGCAAAGCGCTGCTAAGCGCTTGAGCATGGACCACGCCGGGCTCTCCTGCGGTCTCCTATCTACTCTCTACTTTCTTGCTTTGAGGCGGCACCAGTGCCCTTCGCCATCGAGAAGCTGCTCGTCTATCAAAAGGCGGTTTCCTTCGCCGATCAAGTTGCCGCTTTGCCGCAGGAATTTCCGCGCGGCTACCGCGTGCCCGCATCCTTTTCGGGCAACGTGGACATCAGGGCAACGGCGGCAAATCCGGTGGCCGCGGCCGAGATCCACTGATCGGGGCCGTGGGGAAAACCGCTTTCGAAGTAAGGCTGGAAAGGCAGCGTTCGGGTCTTGACGTGCCAGGAACCATCGTCGAGCTGCGTTCGCAAGAGATACTCGACTCCGTGCGTGTAGGCCGGGTCCGTCGCTGCGACTCCTCCCCCTTCGCGCATCGCATACAGCGTCATCGCAGTGGCATAGGGGTCGCTCGCCACCTCGGGTAGTTCCGACCAACCGCCATCGTCATGCTGCTGTTTCACAAGCGAAATCGTTTGGGCCTGGATCTGGTTCTTGTCGGCGGCGGCCCACGCCAGACCGACCAGTCGAAACACATGCTCCGAGTTAGATTTCG
>CAZUPX010001044.1:0-12399 GCA_964622155.1 uncultured Planctomycetaceae bacterium
GTGACCTTGCAGTACGAATTGATCAACACGCCCGATCGGCTGGCTTGGTTGGTGGGCGAGCTGGGTCGGCAGAAGATGTTCTCGTTCGACACCGAGACGACGAGCATTTTGCCTCGCTGGGCGGAAATTGTGGGGTACTCCTTTTCCTGGCGCGATGGCGAGGCATACTATGTGCCTGTGCGCGCTCCGGCGGGCGAGCCACACCTTGACCCGATCACGACGCTCACGGCGCTGCGTCCAGTCCTTGAGAATCCGCGGATCGCGAAAGTCGGACAAAACCTGAAGTACGACATGATCGTGCTGCGTTCGGCGGGCGTGGAGATGGCCGGCGCGAGCTTCGACACGATGATCGCCAGCTACTTGTTGGATGCCGGCGAGCGGACGCACAATCTCGACCAGTTGGCACTGCGATACTTACAACACCGCACGACAAAGATCGGCGAGCTGATTGGCAGCGGCAAAAGCCAGAAGCGGATGGACGAAGTGCCGCTTGCCCAAATCACGCACTACGCGGCGGAGGACGCGGACGTGGCCTGGCGGTTGCGAGCGCCATTGGCCGAGCAATTGAAATCGGCCAGGCTCGAATCGCTGTTCGACACGCTCGAGATGCCGCTCGTGGAAGTGCTTGTCGAGTTGGAAACCAACGGCATCAAAATCGATACGGGCCTGTTGGCAGAGCTGGGGCGCAAGTACGGCGAAATCATCGAGCGGTTGCAGGGTGAAATCCACGAGCTGGCCGGCCGCGAGTTCAACATTGACTCGCCGAAGCAACTTCAGGAGATACTTTTTTCCGATCACAAGCTGCCGGTATTGAAAAAGATCAAGACCGGCGGCAGCACCGACGCCGAAGTGCTCGAGGAACTCGCACGGCTCCACCCCTTGCCGGCCAAGATCATCGAGTATCGACAGTACGCGAAATTGAAAAACACATACGTCGACGCCTTGCCACAGATGGTTCATCCGGCAACGGGCCGCGTTCACGCCTCGTTTAACCAGGTGGTGGCGGCCACCGGCCGGCTGAGCTCCAGCGATCCCAACTTGCAGAACATTCCGATCCGGACGCAAACGGGACGCGAGATTCGCGCGGCCTTTGTGCCGGGTGAGCCCGGTTGGACGCTGCTGGCGGCCGACTATTCACAGATCGAGCTGCGCGTGCTGGCACACTTCTCAGGTGACAAGACACTGCTCGAGGCCTTTGAGCGCGACGAGGACATACACGCCCGCGTTGCCAGCGAGGTTTACAGCGTGCCGATGGCCGAGGTCACCAGCGACATGAGGCGTGGAGCGAAAGCGGTCAATTTTGGGATCATTTATGGACAAAGTCCTTTTGGGCTGGCCAAGGCCCTGGGTATCGAACAGGCTGAGGCAGCGCGGTTTATCGATGCCTACTTCGACCGCTACCGGGGCGTCGAGGAATTTCTCGCTACTGTACTGGAAGAGTGCCCCAAGACTGGGTATGTTAGTACCATCCTCGGTCGGCGGCGCGCCATCCGCGGCATTCGCCGCGGCGCGTCTCGCCAGCGAAACCTACCTGAGCGCACGGCGATCAATACGGTCATCCAAGGGTCAGCCGCGGATCTAATCAAGCTGGCTATGATCCATATTTATCGCCGCATGCGCGCGGAGAAACTGGCCGCGCGGATGTTGCTGCAAATTCACGATGAGTTGGTCTTTGAAGTTCCGCGGGGCGAGCTGGCACACTTGGCGCACCTGGTAAACGAGGAAATGTCGGGCGTCATGAAGTTGAACGTCCCGCTGAAAGTTGATTTGAAATCGGGAGACAATTGGGCCGATTGCCAGCAGTGGACCTGAACCGTGCTGGAATAAGGCATCGCGGTGGACATCCATGCCCCAGGACAAGACCCCATTGATTGGACTTGCCGGCGGCGTGGCAAGTGGCAAGAGCCTGATCGCCGAGCACCTGCGGCGCAAGGGCGCGGTCGTGATCGCGGCCGACAAACTGGCCCATGAGGTGCTGAAGTACGACGAGGTCAAACGCGAAGCGCGGCGGCAATGGGGCGACGGGATATTTAATTCGGAGGGCCAGATCGATCGCGTGGCTTTGGCCAAGATCGTGTTTGGGCCGCCCCCCGATGGACCACGCGAGTTAAAGATTCTGGAGCAATTGACGCATCCCGAGGTCGGTCGACTGGCACGAGAGCAAATTGAACGATTGAATCGCGAGAAGTCGTGCGTGGCAATCGTGCTGGATGTTCCGTTGTTGTTCGAGGCGGGTTGGAATAAATTTTGCGACAAAGTTGTCTTTGTGGATACTCCGTTACCCACGCGTTTGAAGCGCGCCCTTTCACGCGGTTGGACCGAGGATGATTTTTCCCGTCGCGAGGCTTGCCAGGAACCACTGGAAACCAAGCGCGGGCTTGCCGACGTGGTAATAGACAATTCCGGATCTGTGGACTCGGCTCAAGCTCAGATCGAGCACTTTTGGCAAAGCCTGGCCGGTTCCTCGCTGGCTCCTTGACACACCTCGCCTGCTCTCGAAGTCTGAATCATTCAAACGCGTCGCAAGTGTACGACCAACATCCGTTCGGTTTTTTCGTGAATGCCCGATTTCTCGGCCTTGCGGTTCTTGTTGTTCATGTCGACAACCTGTCTGTTGGAATCTAAGACTTATGAACCCGCCGCTGGCACCTTCCGCGTGCCCGCCCACGACCCTTCCCAGGAGTTACGTTGAACATGGCTGACATCAGAAGCACCGGCGTGCGAAAGCCTGACACCAGATCACACGACGAAGCCGAAGAATTCCGAAATCCCGGCGACGGGGGGCCCCTGAGCCTGGCGGAGGAGCTGGCCGACGAGGCCGCCCACATGGGCGACGAGACCCACGACCGTTACGAGCAGATCAAGCAGGGCGACATCCATATCGCCGAGTTGCAGCGGTTGACCATGCCGCAGCTCATCGAGCAGGCCCGCAAGGAGAACCTGCAGGAAATCACCGGCATCAAGAAGCAGGACTTGATTTTCAAGATTCTCAAGGAACGAGTGAAGCTCAACGGTCTGATGTTCGGCGAGGGGACTCTGGAGATCCTGCCCGACGGCTTCGGATTCTTGCGCAGTCCCGACTATCACTATCTGTCGTGCCCCGACGACATTTATGTCTCGCCCAGCCAGATTCGTCGCTTTGGGTTGCGCACCGGTGCGACCGTCTCGGGCCAGATCCGACCGCCCAAGGAAAACGAGCGGTACTTCGCCCTGTTGCGCGTCGAGGCCATCAATTACCAGGATCCCAACCAGTTATCGGAGAAGGTGTTCTTCGACGACCTGACGCCGCTGCATCCCGACAAGCGCGTCGGGCTCGAGACAACGCCTGAGGAAACCGCGATGCGCGTGGTCGATCTGATCGTGCCGATCGGCTTCGGCCAGCGCGGGCTGATCGTCAGTCCGCCGCGTGCCGGCAAGACCATCCTGTTGCAAAAGATGGCCAAGGCCGTGCTCATCAACCACCCCGAGGTGTACGTCATCATGCTGTTGATCGACGAACGCCCCGAGGAAGTCACCGACATGGAGCGCCAAGTCAAGGGCTCGAACTGTGAAGTCATAAGCTCCACGTTCGACGAGCCAGCCTCGCGGCATATTCAGGTATCCGAGATGGTGATCGAGAAAGCCAAGCGGATGGTCGAGTACGGGTACGACGTGATCATCTTCCTGGACTCGATCACGCGCCTGGCGCGGGCCTGGAACTCGGAGTGTCCGCACTCGGGAAAAATCCTTTCGGGTGGCGTCGACGCCAATGCCTTGCAACGGCCAAAGCGATTCTTCGGCTCGGCGCGCAAAGTCGAGGAAGGTGGTTCGCTCACGATCATCGCCACGGCGCTGATCGACACCGGCAGCAGGATGGACGAGGTGATCTTTGAGGAGTTCAAGGGCACTGGCAACCTGGAAATCGTGCTGGACCGCCGCCTGGTCGACAAGCGGATCTGGCCGGCCATCGACATCCCCGGTAGCGGTACGCGCCGAGAGGAGATGCTCATGGATCCGGAAGAGTACCGCCGCGTGTGCATTCTGCGGCGCGTGCTCAACGACATGAATGGCCCGGACGCCATGGACCTGCTGGTCAGCCGCCTGCAGAAGACCAAGACCAACGCCGAGTTCCTGATGAGCATGAAATCGTGACGCGGATCGTTCGAGCCGACTGACATGCTCGCGCTTTGGGCCATGCCCGCACTTCGCGGGCATGCCTTCTGGACGTATCGATGATGCTCTTCGCAGAGGTTGTCCATGCCGCGCGTGTTCGAAGGCAATTTGACGACCCCCAAGGGCTCTTTCGCGATCGTCGTCTCGCGCTATAACCAGTCGATCACGAGCCAGCTTTTGGCTGGCGCGCTGGCGACTCTGGCCGAAAACGGCATCCGCGACGAGTCGATCGACGTGGCCTGGGTACCCGGCGCCTTCGAAATTCCGCTGGTCGCCGATCGCATGGCCAAAAGTGGCCGCTACGTGGCCGTGATCTGCCTGGGCGCCGTCGTTCGCGGCGAAACGACACACGACCAGCATATCAATCGCGCGGTGAGCGTCGGGTTGGGCCAGGCTGGTCTCGGCTCGGGGGTTCCAGTCTTGTTCGGAGTGCTTACCTGCGATACGCTCGAACAGGCGATCCATCGCTCCGGCGGCAACGTAGGCAACAAAGGCAGCGAGTGCGCGCTAGCGGCCTTGGAAATGGTCAACCTGCTGGACAGGCTGGCATAAGCGATCGATCGCCCGAGCATCGCGCAAACCCAGGGAGGGGTAGTCCCTGGGACGCAATGGGTGAGATACCACAGGAGTCGCACGATTCATGGCCCGTCGCACCAGAGCCCGCGAGGTCGCTCTGCAGGTCCTGTACCAGGACGATCTCAACCCGCGCCACGATCCAGCCGATGACGTGCGTTTTATCAGCAATCGGCTGCAAGGCGATGAGCTGGTCGAATTTGCCAGTTCGCTGGTGGCCGGCGTGCGTCGCAATCGGGCGGAACTGGACCACGTCCTAGGCCAGACGGCCGACAATTGGAGCCTGGAGCGGATGGCGGCCACCGATCGAAACGTGCTGCGCCTTGGTGCGTTCGAGATTCTGTATTCCGCCACGCCCGACCGAGTGGCCATCAACGAGGCCGTCGAATTGGCCAAGCGCTATGGCGCGCGACAGAGTGCACAGTTCGTCAACGGGATTCTCGACCGGCTGTTGGCCGGGCACGAAAAACCGCAAGATTCGCGCGAGCCGTGACGCCCCCCGGGATTGTGGCGTCTTCCGAGCTTTCCTCTCCACCTCGACAGGCAACGACGATGGGTTTGTTCGACAAGATCAAGCAGGGCCTGGCTAAGACCAAGCAGCTACTCAATACGGACGTTCGCGATCTGTTCAAGAGCCAAGGCCGGTTGGTGGACGAAGCGTTCCTGGAAGAGTTGCGGGCCGTACTGATCAAGGACGACCTGGGAGTTCAAGCCGCCGATGCGATCGTACAGCGCGTCGCCACTCAGTTTCGCGCGCGCGTGGTGCAAATGGACGAAGTGGTGGCCAGCGTCAAGGTGGAGCTCAAGACACTTCTGGCCGGAAGCGGCGATCCAATTCACTTTGCCGTTCAGGGGCCGACGGTGATCATGGTGGCCGGCGTCAATGGGGCGGGCAAAACGACTTCGATCGCCAAGTTGACCCACTTGCTCCAATCGCAAGGCAAGTCCGTCGTGCTCGGTGCGGCTGACACGTTTCGCGCCGCGGCGGTCGAGCAATTGACGATCTGGGCGCAGCGGCTTGGTGCCACGATTGTCAAAGGGGAGTCCGGTTGCGATCCGGCGAGCGTCGCGCATCGAGCCGTCGCTCAGGCGATTGAGTCGAAGGCCGACGTGTGCATCGTCGATACGGCCGGACGGTTGCAAACGCAGCAAAACCTGATGCAGCAGTTGACCAAGATTCATCGTGTCATCGGCAAGCAGATTCCCGAGGCCCCCCACGAGGTCCTGTTGGTGCTCGACGCCACCACCGGTCAGAACGGGATCAGCCAGGCCAAACACTTTACCGAGGCCGTAAAATGCACGGGCATCGTGCTGGCCAAGCTCGACGGCACGGCCAAAGGCGGGGTCGTGGTGGCCATCCGCCAACAGGTCGGCCTGCCCGTCAAGTACGTGGGAGTGGGTGAGCGGCCGGAGGATCTAAGCCCCTTCATGCCCGACGAGTTCGTCGATGCCCTGTTCGAGGGCCTCGTAACGGGCGAGCCGGCCCGATAACCGTCCCCACCACTACATTCCGCACTCCCCAGTCAGCCGTCTGGGGCGTCGGATTACCGGCGATCCAAACGCCCGTTTGCCGGCGACAATACGGGCTTCAGGTGGGTTCGAGACGGATTGTTGGCATTTCGTCAAGCCGGCACAAGGCCCTTGCGCCGGACGGACTTCGCCAGGCAGTAAGGCCTTTTCACCGCGGGTACTCATGAAGTGCCGCGTCGCTCACCGTCTGGTTCGCTACAGCCGTCAGACTTTGCCCAACCGGTGGTCGGTTGAACCCGCGCGACCGTCTTGAAGTGCCTTCGGCAGCAAGGGGCGACCCGGCCGCGAGCGTGCCACTTGTAACGCGCGTAACGAGATCTCCGGTCGTGCGGTTGCGACGCGCGCCGTCACGATTGATACGCGCCACAATCCTTGCGCGACAGCTACGCGGAGGGGACTACACAGCCGGATTGTGTGTTCTTTCATGTCAATTCCATTCAACCGGTTCGTCGATAGCAGAGTTGCGGAGCCGAGCGAGACCAGGCGGCTTTCGCTTTGCGTCACGCGCACGATCAATCCCCACCCGAGTCAGTGTTCTCCCCGAACACACCCTCCGTTTTTTAAGGACTGGAGAACGGTTATGAAACTCTCGAAGTTGGCACTAGCCGGTGCGATAGCCGGATTGCTGTCGGCCGGGACCGCCTACGCTGAGGCCGAGACGGACGCGCGCCCAGATGCGCAGGCAGCCTACAACTACAACTACTACACGCAGGACACCGACGCGCAAGCCGGCAGCAAGGAGCGAGGCGTCGAAGGTTACGATGCCACGCAGCAACCGGCCCCCGCGGAGCCGGAAGCGCCCAGCTTCGGCAACGGTTGCGGAACGTTCTTGAATCCCTGCTGCTGCTTGGGCGAGCAGTGGAAGCTGGTCGACATGTTCCCCTGCGCCGAATGCCGGGGCATCAACATTGCCGGCTGGGTCGCGATGAACCCGTTCACCTGGAACACCAGCAATCCGGCTGACCGTTTCAACGGGCCAGTGACTTGGACCGACCGTTCCAATGAATTCCAGCTCAATCAGCTTTATCTCTACGCCGAGAAGGCCACCGATACCAAGGGTTGCGGTTGGGACTTCGGATGGCGGGCCGACGTGATGTTCGGCACCGACTACCGTTTCACCACGGCTGCCGGCCTGGAAACTCGGTCGTATTTTCAATCGCCCAAAACGAGCACGCAGCGCTTCTACGGCACCGCGTTTCCGCAGTTCTATGCGGAAGTGGCCGTCGACGATCTGAAAACCAAGATCGGCCACTGGTATGCTCCGGTGGGCTACGAAGTCGTGCCGACCACCGGCAACTTCTTCCCCAGCCTGCCCTATACCTTTCAATACGGCGAGCCGTTTACTATGACCGGCGTTCTGGGTACCTATCAGTACAACGAGAACGTGTCGTTTGGCGGCGGTGTCAACGATGGTTGGGATAACTTCGACCCGGGTAACAACCCGCACGTCGGCTTCATCGGCACCTACACTGAGAAGTTCCAGGATGGCGCGGCTTTGGCGATGGGCTGGACGGCGGGCAACGAACCGACCCTGGGCAACCCGGCCGCGACGACCAGCTTCCGCTTCTTGCAGACTGCAGTCTACAGCCGACCGCTCGCGCAAATCAGCGATCGACTGACCTACGTCGCTCAAAGCGATTTCGGTTTGCAGGACGACTACACCGCTGCCGGTACCAACGGTAAGTGGTACGGTTTGAATCAGTACCTGTTCTACAAGGCAAGCGATTGCATGAGCTACGGCGTGCGTGCCGAGTGGTTCCGCGACCAGGATGGCACCCGCGTGGGCGGCTTCCTGGGTACGACGCCGAGCGGCAGCGATCGTGGCTTGAACAGCAACCGCTTCGGCTATGCGGGCAGCTTCTACGAAGTTACTTTCGGCGCCAACTACAAGTACAGCGCCAACACGATGATCCGCCCGTACGCTCGCTTCGACTGGTTCAGCGGCACCGCGAACAACCCGGGCGGTCTGCGGCCCTTCGACGACGGTACCGGCAACAGCCAGACGTTGCTCGGCTTCGACGTGGTGATGATCTACTAAGCACCTGTCGGCAAGAGTTCGTCAACCCTGTCACACAAACAGTGGGGTGTCGCCGCAAAGCGACACCCCACTTTTTTTTCTTACGAGGGTCTGCCTCAAATCTTCCTCCGAGCCGATCGCAGGTCGCAACCCGCGTGCGCGAGCAGAATGCCCAATGCTGCACGCATTGATGCGGATTCTGCCCAATCGCGCTTCGACAAATGTCGCGAGATTAAGCACTCCTGGTGACTTGCTGACGAACGCTTGCGGACACCTGGCCGTGAAGTTTCAGGCTGCAAGTTGGCTTGCCACTTCGCTCTGCGCTGCAATCCTGCGATGGGCGCTGGACCAAGGCGGTCGATTGGCACGCGTGTTGCCAATGCAGCCCTCCGGAAACAACCGGAAGTCGTGGCCCGCTCGGTGCCGGCCACTGGCAGGCTATCGGGAAGCGATGCCCAAATAACGTGTGAGCTCTTCGGCTCTTGCCTGGGCCAGAAGGATGCCCCGCGGCTTGGATAGGTCTCCGCCTAACCTGTCCAAGCCAGGGGCCTTTCTTTTTTAGCGGCGGTCCATCCGCCTTTCCCGTCATTGCCCGATCGCGCCGGCGCGGTTAGAAATAACTGTGCTACCCCGGCTCGACACAGGAATCGCGTGCCAGGGGCTTCCTGATACCAACCCAATGCGCAAGCGAGGGATTCCGCCGATGCACTTGAATTCTTTCGGGACCCCTCGCTTGCGCTTCGGGTTAGTGTTTTTGAGCGACTCGCCCGCTAGGGCGTTACGCGGCAAGGCACCCGCTCGATGAAATTGATCATCGCCATCATCCAACCCAACCGCCTCGAGGCCGTGAAAACCGCGCTCACCGAGGTGGAGGTCTTTCGCTTGACCGTAATGGATGTACAGGGCTTTGGACGGCAAAAGGGGCACACCGAAGTCTACCGCGGCCACGAAATTGCCGTCAACCTGCTGCGCAAAGTGCAATTGCAGATTGCCGTCAACGACGAATTCGTCGAGCCCACGATCGACGCCGTCATCAAGGGCGGTCGCACAGGCAAAACGGGCGAGATCGGCGACGGAAAGATCTTCGTCCTGCCGCTGGACGATTGCATTCGCATCCGCACCGGCGAACGCGGCGGCGAGGCCATCTAAACGCTAACCAAGCGAACTTTTTAAGGCGTTCGCAGGAGAATTTTGCCAATTGATGATCGTGTCGCGTCTCAGGAGTCTACGACCATGGCCGGAAACCTCCGCCACCCTCTCGAACCGCTTTCCGCCGATGAAGTCCAGCAGACCGTCGGGCTGCTCAAGTCGCTGGGCAAGGTGACGCCCACCACGCGCTTCGTCTCCGTCAGCCTCAAGGAGCCGCGCAAGGAGCTCGTGCATGCGCCGCGAAGCGGCCGGGCGATTCCGCGCGAAGCATTTGTCGTGCTGTTCGACAATGCGACCAACACGGCCCACGAGGCGGCCGTGTCGCTGAGCACGTCCGAACTCACGGCGTGGAAATCGATGCCCGGCGCCCAGCCGACCATGACGATCGACGAACAGGTCGAATGCGAACGAGCCGTGCTGGCCAGCGCGGAATTCAAGGCGGCGCTTAAGCGTCAATACGGCATCGACGACACGAGCCTGGTGATGGTCGACATCTGGAGCGCGGGCAATTACGGGTCGGAAGAGGACCGCACGCGACGACTGGCCCGTCCACTGTGCTTCGTGCGCACCGATGCAACCGACAATGGCTACGTGCGCCCGATCGAGGGGCTGCGGCCTGTGGTCGATTTGAACACGATGCAGGTCATCCGCGTGGAGGAATATGGGGCCTGGCCGCTGCCGCCCGGCGAGTGCAACTATGCGGCCGACCGCGTGCAGGAGTTTCGCCGGGACATCAAGCCGCTCGAAATCCTTCAGCCCGAGGGGCCGAGCTTCGAGGTCGACGGCTACCAGGTGCGTTGGCAGAACTGGAGTTTCGTGATCGGCTTCAACGCCCGCGAAGGATTGACGTTGCATCATTTGCGCTATCGCGACCAAGGTCGGGACCGCTCGGTGGTCTATCGCGCGTCGCTGACCGAGATGGTCGTGCCCTACGGCGATCCGGGAGAAACGCAACGCCGCAAGAACGCCTTCGACGTGGGCGAGTACGGCATGGGCATGTGTGCCAATTCTCTGGAGTTGGGTTGCGACTGCCTGGGACTCATCAAATACTTCGACGCGCACATGGTCACGAGCCGCGGAGAGCCGCTGCCGATCAAAAATGCGGTCTGCATGCACGAGGAAGATTTTGGAATTCTGTGGAAGCACACCGACCGCCGCCTGAACACTCCCG
Source organism: uncultured Planctomycetaceae bacterium (assembly GCA_964622155.1). Lineage (GTDB taxonomy): Bacteria > Planctomycetota > Planctomycetia > Pirellulales > PALSA-1355 > CAZUPX01. The sequence goes on from CAZUPX010001044.1 coordinate 10,593, forward strand.
AGGTCCGGCGATCGCGGCGGTTGGTGGTGTCGAGCGTCTCGACCGTTGAGAACTACGAATACGGCTTTTTCTGGTACCTGTACCAGGACGGCGGCATTCAGCTCGAAGTCAAGTTGACCGGCGTTCTGTCGCTTGGGGCGCTCAAACCGGGCGAGACGCCAAAGTACGGCAATCTCGTGGCCCCGCAACTGTACGCCCCGAACCATCAGCACTTTTTCAACGTGCGGCTTGACTTCGATCTCGATGGCGCAACCAATTCAGTCCAGCAAGTAGACGTCGTGGCGGATGAACTTGGCGCGGCGAACCCCTTCGAGAACGCCTTTCAGGCCCAAGCCACGACGCTCAAGACTGAAAAACAGGCCCGCGCGCACCTCAACCTGCAGTCGGCGCGCACCTGGAAAATCGTCAATCCTGAAACGCGCAACGCCGTCGGCCAGCCCGTGGGCTACAAGTTCGTGCCGGGAGACAATTCGTTTCCGCTGGCATCACCGAACGCCTGGTGGCGCAAGCGGGCGGGGTTTGTGAATTACCACGTCTGGGTCACGCCGTTTTGCGACGATGAAAAATTCGGGGCCGGCGATTATCCCAATCAAAGCGGCGGTGGAGACGGCCTGATCCGCTGGACCGAGCAGGACCGCGCCATCGAGGGGTCGGACATTGTCTTTTGGTACACCTTCGGGCATACGCACGTTCCCCGCCCCGAAGACTACCCGGTGATGCCCACGGCCTACATCGGCTTTATGCTCAAGCCGCAGGGCTTCTTCAATCTCAATCCGGCCAACGACGTGCCGCCGTCGCCGAAGAAGCTGGCCGTCGCGTCCGAGTGCTGCCATTAGAGCTTCGGCTTTCCCGTGAACTCTCGAACGTCGCCCGCCGCGGCCGGGCGCCATGCTCGTGCGAGGGCGCCCGGTAATTCATCGCACGCCATCAACACACTAACCCGACGCGCAAGCGAGGGATTCTTCTTCGAACGAACAAGTGCGGCCGGAATCCCTCGCTTGCGCGTCGGGGTAGTATGGAGCACTTCGCTGAGTTTCGTGGATCTGTATTACCGGATAGCCGAGTGCCATGCTCGCGCGAGCGCGGGCATGTTCAATGCGGCGGTGGTGTCAGCATGTCCGCGAAGGACGGACATGGCACCCCGCGCTCTGACGGAGAGATCGCCCCGCTGCGATCAATCCTTGCCCGCGTACGCCCGATCCTTATCAACCGCCGCCGGCACTCCGCCGCGGTTCGAGGGCAGCCACTTGCACAGCGCAATCCCGCCAAAATAAAGCGCCACCAGAGGCACCAGCATCATCAGCATGCTGTAAGGATCGCCGCCAGGCGAGAGCACCATCGCGGCGACGGCCATCATCAGCACCGCGATCCGCCACTTCGCCAGGTACACTTCCACGCTGAACACGTGGATCCGCTCGAGGAACAGCATCACCAGCGGCAATTGGAAACTCACGCCGAACCCCAACGGCAGCAGAAGAACAAAGCTCAGCCACTCGCTGATCCGCGGCTCCAGTTCCTGGCCCATCGATTTGGTAATGCTGAAGAAAAATCGCAGCACGGGCGGAAACACCGCGGTGAAAGCCAGCGCTGCTCCAGCGATGAACAACCCCAGGCTAGCCGGCAGAAACGTGTGGATGTACTTCTTTTCGTGAGGATACAAACCGGCCGCCACAAAGCTCCACAAGAACCAGAACACCACCGGGCTGGAAATAATCGCCCCGAACAGGAACGCAGCCTTGATGTAGATCATGAACGATTCCTGGACGTTCATGGCCTTGAGCTTCAGCCGATCGTCGTCGCGGGAGTC
>CAZUPX010001045.1:0-6534 GCA_964622155.1 uncultured Planctomycetaceae bacterium
ACAATAAGACCGTCACGGCCACGAAACGGTGACCCCGACGCCATGCTCCCAACCATGCGACCCATGCCGCCAGCGCCATGCCCCACCACCAGAACAGTGACAGCGACACGAACCGGTCGACGATCGCTCCACCGCAAGCGGCAGCCAACACCACCATCAACGGCTGGTAGGTGGAGCGTGTGGCGTCGGTGCGTGGGGCAATTGCACACATGCGGACACCCTTGGCGAGGAAGCGATGGAGGGATATCCTAACCGCTTGAGCCCACTAGTCGAAGCATGCGAGGTCCGAAATGTGCACCGGTGGTTACACGTTGTTGGCCGCTTTACTGGCCTCAACGATACTGTCTGGCGGTTGTGCCAAGAAACCTGCCGCGGAACCGGAGGACGTCGCCGCGACGCCGGTGGACAAAAAAGCGGTCGAAGCCGCGCCGGCCAGCAAGCCGGAACTTGACGCCCCCACGAAACCGGCCGCAGTAGAGCCTCACCCCGACCCGCCCTCGGTGGCGGGCATCAAGCTCATCGAGCGGCAAATCCTGTTTGGCAATCCGGACAAGACATCGGCCCGCGTGAGCCCCAACGGCAAGCTCATCAGCTACCTGGCGCCGCGCGACGGCGTGATGAATATCTTCGTCGGCCCGCTCGACGCGCCCGACGCCGCCCAGCCGGTGACCGATGAGCGGCAGCGGGGCATCCGCGTCTACTTTTGGGCCTTTGACAGTCAGCACCTGCTCTATATTCAAGACACCAAGGGGGACGAGGATTGGCACGTGTACAGCGTCGACCTGGCCGGCAATCCGGCCAAGGACCTGACGCCGATCCCTAAGGTCAATGCGCAAATCTCGGCGGTCAGCGAAAAGTTCCCCAGCGAGATTCTGGTCGGCCTGAACGATCGCGATCCGCGCTATCACGACTTGTATCGCATCGACATCGCCAGCGGCGAGCGGACGCTGGTGGAAAAAAACCCGGACTTTGCCGGCTTTGTGGCCGACGACGACTATCGCGTGCGGCTGGCCATGCGGATGACCGCCGACGGCGGCAGCCAGTATTACGAGCCCGACGGCAGCGGCGGCTGGAAGGAATTTCAGAAGGTTGGCCGCGAGGACTCGCTGACCACGCAACCCCTTGGGTTCGACAAGCACGGCAACATACTCTTTATGAGCGACAGCCGCGGTCGCAACACGAGCGCCCTGGTGCAGCTCGATCTGACCGACGGCAAGCAGTCGGTGCTGGCGGCCAACGATCTGGCTGACCTGGGCACGACGCTTGCACACCCGACCGAGAAAAATATTCAGGCGGTGGCGTTCAACTACGAACGGCAAAAATGGAAGATTCTCGATCCGGCGATCGAGGAGGACATGAACTATCTGCAAGGAGTCGAGGCGGGCGAGCTGCAAATCGCCAGCCGCTCGCTGGATGACAAGATTTGGATCGTGGCTTATCTCGTCGACAACGGTCCGGTGCGCTACTACCGCTACGATCGAGCCGACAAGAAAGCCCGGTTCCTGTTCACCAACCGCAAGTCGCTCGAAGGACTGCCGCTGGCGAAGATGGATCCGGTGGTCATCAAGTCGCGGGACGGCTTGAACCTGGTCAGCTTTTTGACCCTGCCCAAGCGCGTGGAATTGTCCGAGACGGGCCGGCCCAAGCTGCCGCTGCCAATGGTCTTGCTGGTCCACGGCGGACCGTGGGGCCGCGATACGTGGGGCTACGACAGTGAGCATCAGTTGCTGGCCAATCGGGGCTACGCTGTGCTGAGCGTCAACTACCGCGGCTCGACCGGCTTCGGCAAGGAGTTTACCAACGCCGGCAACAAGGAGTGGGCGGCCAAAATGCACGACGACCTGATCGACGCGGTGAACTGGGCCGTGAATGAGAAAATCGCCGACGCCAAGCGCGTGGCGATCATGGGTGGCAGCTACGGTGGCTATGCCACGCTGGTTGGCCTGACCTTTACGCCCGAGGTGTTTGCTTGCGGGGTTGATCTGGTGGGACCGTCGAACTTATTTACGCTGCTAAGCACGATTCCGCCGTACTGGGCACCGGCGATGGAGATGTTCAAGGACCGCGTCGGCGATCCCACGACGGACGAGGGCAAGCGACTGCTGAACGAGCGATCGCCCTTGAGTCGCGTCGACCAAATCCAGCGGCCGCTATTGATCGGGCAGGGGGCCAACGACCCGCGCGTCAAGCAGTCGGAATCCGATCAGATCGTCGAGGCGATGCAGAAGAAGAAGATTGGCGTGACTTACGTTGTGTTTCCCGACGAGGGACACGGCTTTGCGCGGCCCGAGAACAACCTGGCGTTCTACGCCGTGGCCGAGGCGTTTCTGGCGCGCGAACTGGGTGGCCGCTATCAAGCCATCGGCGATGACTTCGCCGGCTCGACGATCACCTGTCCCGAGGGTGCCGACCAGATATCCGGTCTGGCCGACGCGCTGACAAAGAAGGCCGCCGACGGTGCCCAGGCAGGGAAATAGTGTGCACGACCACTGCTTGCCAGCACCGCTGGCGCCGCGGTGGCGAAGTGTGTCGACTGTAGGGATTGTTGAAGATGTTCCGCTACTTAGTCGATAAGAGCCAGTGCGTTCACCACCGCATCTTTCCAGGGGTCGACATTTATACAACCTGCGGCGAGCAGATGATGCTCTCGCTGGTGGAAATGGAGCCCCATGCTGTGGTGGAAGAACATAATCATCCCCACGAGCAACTGGGGATGATGCTCGAGGGCGAAGCCGATTTTACGATCGGTGGGCAGAGTCAACGGGTCGTCCCGGGGCAAATGTGGCGCATACCCGGTGGAGTGTTGCACAAGGTTGTCGCTGGCGATCGAGCGGTGAGGGCACTCGATGTGTTTTATCCGCCACGTGAAGATTACAAGTGACATGCACCGTCGGCCAACCTTAAATGTAGCCGGAGTCTGCGGCCCCGGCACCGGCCTCACAGAGGCCAGCTACAGATGCGACGCGACCGTTGTCGCTGTGTTGATCGTGCTTCTTGTGAGCGGTTGCTCAAGCCTGCCTTGGGCCAAAGTTCCGCTGGACGCCACGGCCGGATTCTACGACTCGGCCAGCTTGACCTATCGCGTTGACGCCGGAGCGTTGCAGCAATCGCTGGACGTGTCGCGCGTAGAGCGCCAGCAGGTCAGCTATGAGCAAGTGGCCAGCAGCCCGCAAGCCAATCAGTCGATCGGCACGCTGTCGGTGATTTATCCGCATCCGTTAGGCCGAAGTGGCCTCGCGCAAGCACAGTTCACGCTGGCCAGCGGCGTGCCTGGGAACTCGGCGTCGGGCACGAGCCGTTGGAATCCGTTCAAAAAGAAAAAGCCAGTCCAGCAGCTCTCACTTTCGACCGCGGGCCCATTGGGCGAGATCGAAGAACGATGGGCGCTCGATGTCCCGGTCAACGAATCGAATCAGCTTTTCAAAATGCTGGCCACTCAGGGCTTTTATGAAACCGAGCGGCCCGGCGCCGTGGGCGTGCAACTGTCGGCCAGGATCAACGGCCGCGAGGTCAGCAAGAACTGGGACCAGGTCCCCGAACTCAACGCGCTGGTACTACGCGTGCGGCGTGAAGGTCAACTCATCGCCTACCATCGCGCGAGTGCCGCGGCGGGCAAGCCAGCCCAGCAGATCGCCAGCACCCGTGCCTACAGCGACCTGATCGCCAACCTCGGCAGTCGCGGCGCGCCGGCTGCGTCGCCGCCGAGTCCGATGGCCAGCCCGTTTGCCATGACGTCGCCGGTGCCACCGCAACAGGGCATCAACGTCGCCAGTTTGCCGGCGATGACACGGTAGCGGAGCAGGGGACAGCTTAGCTCGGCGGACGCTATCGGTACACTAACCCGACGCGCAAGCGAGGGATTCCTAAACGGCGGACTGAAGAATCCCTCGCTTGCGCGTCGGGTTTTTATGGGCCGAGTTTCCAACGAGATTTCGGGCCGCGAATTCCCGGACACCCGCGGAAGTGCGGAAAGGGGACGCTGCTTCCGTTCCGATTTTGCGGGCGGCGACGTTGTTTTCGTTCGTTGAATGGACACGGGCCTTGCAATTGGCCTGCCTTCGAGCCACAATAGGTTGCATGAATCCGACTGTCGCCTATCGCTGGTACTTTGGTTACTTTTTTAGCCCGCCGAGTCGCGGGGCCGGAGGAGCAGCGTAAAAAGGTTCCATCCGAAAGCGACAAAAAAAGCCCCGAGACTCGCAAGTAGTCTCGGGGCTTTTTTTGTTTCGCGAGCGGACAGCCGCGCTGTGGAGCACCAACCCGAAGCGTAAGCGAGGCAACACTCTTACGCCGTCCTCGCTTACGCTTCGGGTTATAAGTATAGGCCCATGAGTGATCCGCTCTAATCAACAACCCTCTCACACAGGAGTCGTGTCACGTGATTGTCGTCATGAAAAAAGGAGCCTCATCCACGGACGTCGAGTCCATGGTCCGCCGGATCGAGTCCCTGGGCCTGAAGGCCCACGTCATCGTCGGCACCGAGCGAACCGTAATCGCCGCGGTGGGCGACGATCGCAAGACCCACAAGGAATCGCTGGAAAGCGGGCCCGGCGTGGCCGAGGTCGTGCCGATTCTAGCCCCTTACAAGGTCGCAAGCCTGGAAGTCAAACGCGAGCCGACCACCATTCGTGCCGGCAGCCTGACGATCGGCAATGGCACGCTGGGCGTGATCGCCGGTCCGTGCTCGGTCGAAAGTCGCGAGCAAATTCTGGCGACCGCCAAGGCCGTCAAGGCGGCCGGGGCAACCGCCTTGCGCGGCGGAGCGTTCAAGCCCCGCACCAGCCCCTACAGTTTTCAAGGCCTGAAGGAAGAAGGGCTCAAGCTGCTGGCCGAAGCGCGCGACGCCACCGGCCTGGCGGTCGTGACCGAAGTTGTAGCCTCCGAAGACGTCGATCTGGTGGCTCGCTACGCCGACGTGCTGCAGGTCGGTGCTCGCAACATGCAAAACTATCGGCTGTTGGAAGCGGTGGGCAACACCGATCGCGCGGTGCTGTTGAAGCGCGGTCCGAGCGCCACGATCGAGGAGCTTTTGCTGGCCGCCGAGTACATTCTGAACGCCGGCAACCCGAACGTGATGCTCTGCGAGCGCGGTATCCGCACGTTCGAAACCCACACGCGATTCACGCTCCCCTTGGCCACCGTCGTCTACCTGCATGCCAAGACACACCTGCCCGTGGTGGTCGATCCCAGCCATGGCACGGGCCACACGTACCTGGTGGGCCAGATGGCCGCCGCCAGCGTGGCCGCGGGAGCCGACGGGCTGATCATGGAAGTCCATCCCGACCCTGCCAGTGCACTGAGCGACGGTTATCAGTCGATGACGTTCCAACAGTTCGAAGAGACCATGAACGTGTGCCGCAAAGTGGCCGAGGCGGTGGGCAAGAAGATGTGAGGGCAGGGGACAGCGGACAGGTTACAGGGGACAGCCGGGTCGCGCGGATTACTGGCCACTACTTGTCGCCCGCCGTCAAAATTCGCAGCGGAAGCCGCAAGGCTTCCGATGAGATGCCAACAACGTCGGAATTCTCGCGAATTTCGCTACTTTACTTCTCCGCCGTCACCACTAATCGCCCGTCGCGCACGGCGCATTTCAGGCCCAGCGAGCTGACGGCGCTAGTCAGGGCGTCGCGGGCGGTCGTGGGCGCGCCGCCAACTACCTCAGAGATACTCGACCTGGCCTGCCATCTCCTCTTCCTCGAGGCAGTCGTGGATGAGCGACAGGCAGCGGATGATCTCCTTGAGTGAGCGCGATCCACGAGCACAGAAAGCAATCCCGGCGTGCTCGACCCCTTGAGCGTGAAGCCTCAGAAAATCCTGGTCGTTGGTGAAGATGACTCGCTTCTCGCGGAGGGCAAAGGCGATGTGGTCCTAGTCATCGGCTCCAAGGAGCCCCGCATCGGTCGTTGTGGTGACATCGATACCGCGAGTGCGAAGTCCGGTGGCAATCTCGTGGTCTACATGCTCGTCAAGATGAAGCCGAATCGCCATGGCCGTCCGTGCCTTTGAGCTTTCTTTCGAGAGGGCCGGGCCCGGTCTTTGCCTTTATCTCGGCGAGAGAGACTCCGTCTTGACGGAGCTCTTCGAGAATGGCGTCACGGTTGTCAAAGTAATACGCAAGAGCTGCGTGGACCTGAGCCAGCGTGAGATGAGGGAGTGAAGCAACGATCTCGTCTGGAGACTTGCCGTGAATCTCTGAATCTACGTAGATGTCTTGCACGCGAACACGAGTACCTGCAATGTACGCGCGAAGCTGCCCATCACGATTGGGGCGAAGCTCGATGTGCTTCTGGTGGACAGGTTGAGCGTTGGTGGCCATAGTCAAACTCTCCTCTCCTTTAAGGATACCACGAATGCGGCCAGAAGGGCTGGTCAACCATATCCGTATCCGGATTGCACCTGGCGAGATACCAACCACCACGCTCCAACCGCCAACCGCTACTTATCCTTCTCCGCCGTCACGACCAATCGGCCGTCGCGCACGGCGCATGTCAGGCCGAGTGAGGCGACTGCGCGGTTCAAGGCCTCGTGGGCGGT
>CAZUPX010001046.1:0-5755 GCA_964622155.1 uncultured Planctomycetaceae bacterium
GGAGGATACTTCGGCGCTGGGGTCGCTGCTGGCGTGGCAGCCGGTTTCGCGTCCGCCGGCGGAGTGGCAGTCGTCACTGGCGGCTTCGCGTCCGCGGCTTTCGGATCAGTCCCCTCATCGGCTTGGGCCGCCAATGCCCAGCCCAGAATCACAAACAGACAAGCGACTCGACTCATCGAGAAGAGGGGACGATTCATCGGTGGTTCTCACTGAAGCAAGGGGGACGTGAACGCCAGGCCGTGGCGTCGCCGGGTGGCCGGCAGCCCAGCAATGGCCATAAATATAGCCTAATCTAGCCAGTTCCCAAAAGCCCGTAGCCCAGGCACTTACCAAGCGCGTCGGGCACAAGAAAGACCGCTTTGGCCCGTGGGGGCGAGATTTCCAACTCGCAAGGAATGTGATTGTATTATACATGCCGATTACAAGAGTGGCTCGCAATTTTCCGCGCAATCCACCCACCCAGACAGGTCTTCGGTCGTGGACAACCAAATCGAGCGGGTCCTGCGACTCTTTCCCGACGACTGTCAGTCGCGCGGCGCTGGGCCCGTGAAAATCGCAGGAGGCTTTAGTGGCGCGCTTTTGTGGCGGTTGGAAAGCATCCGTGGTCCGTTGTGCCTCCGTTGTTGGCCGGTGGGCCATCCCAGTCAGGATCGGCTGAAGTTCATCCAGGCGGTGTTGTGGCACGTCGATCAGGAAGGATTTCATCACATCAGTGTGCCGCTGGACACGCGCCATGGCCACGGATACGTGCTTCATGCAGGTCACTTGTGGGAGCTGGCGCCATGGCTGCCTGGTGCGGCTGACTATCATCAAAACCCGTCACCCGACCGCTTGGGTAACGCCCTGCGGGCGCTGGCTGAATTCCATAAGGCTGCGGCTTCGTTTCCTCTCCCGGAAACGGGTCCCGCACCCTCGCCAGGCATACTCGAGCGGCGCGAGCGGCTGGCGGCGCTGGTTGGAGGCGGTTTGGATGAACTTCGGGCGAAAGCCCGCGGCGGCAACTGGCCGGAACTGGCCGCCCGTGCCCAGGACTTGATTCTCTTGGCAAGTCGCGCCATCCCGAAGGTCCAGCCGCTCCTGGATTCGGCGGCGACAGTGCGAGTCGAGCTCATGCCGTGCATTCGCGATATCTGGTCGGCGCACGTGCTGTTCGTGGGCGATCGGGTCAGCGGCATGGTCGATTTCGGGTCGATGCGTCCTGAAAACGTGGCTGCGGACGTGGCCCGGCTGCTGGGCAGCCTGGCCGGCGATGACGCCCAGGCACGGCAACGCGGACTCAAGGCCTATCAGGAGGTTCGCCGGCTTTCGGAGGCCGAGTTGAGCGTGATGAACGCCTTCGACGCCAGCACAGTCTTGATGGGCGGTCTGCAGTGGCTTCAATGGACCTACCTGGAAGGGCGAGTATTCGACGATCGCACGGCCGTCATATCGCGGGTCGACGAGTTGGCCTCGCGTTTGGCGACGCTCGCAAATGCCGGTTTCGGCTAGCGTTTCGAGCGGACAGACCGATTGCCGAGCGCGAACTTCGCCGCGGCGCCCAACGTAATAGAAGCGCCCAATCGGCGAGCCGGACACACACCGTCGAATGACAATAAAACATTGGGATTTCCTGGCCTCGCAAGAGGCACGTGTGGCACTCAAAACCGGCGTTGACCGCGCTCGGGCGGTCGAGCTAGAATGTGCCGCTTAGCCTTAATACCTTATCGCGTAAGGGTATAAGCATAATGATTCGATCGCTCGCCCCCCGCTTTTGCGTGGCACTGCTCATCGTTCTCGCGATGCTGGGCACCGCGCAGGCACAGCTTCGAGATATCCTGACCGGCAAGTCACTGGCGCCGCAAAATGTCGCCGCTGCGGCCGACACCCCAGAATCCATCATTTCGGTGCAGGCGAAATTCACGGCCCCGTCGGCTGGCCGACCGGGGATGCTGGCGGTCACCGCTAAAGTGAAGTCAGGCTGGCACGTCTACTCGCTCACCCAAAAGCCCATCCAGGCGCTGCCGACGACGATCACGGTCGAACCGTCGGCCGAATACCGATTGGTTGGTGGCTTTCGCGCCGACCTGCCGCCGCAAATCCATCGGCGAGACAACCTGGTGTTCGAAGAACACGATGGTGATGTGACCTGGCAGGCGCCGCTTGAGTTGGCCCCTGGTGCTGAACCGCGCAATCTCAAGATTGCCGGCAAGGCGCGGATCCAAACGTGCCAGGACAATCGCTGCCTGCCGCCACACATGTTCGAGTTTGCGGCCAGTCTGGCAACGCCCGAGACTCGCACCAGCATGGTCGGCAGCTTTGCCGACCCCACTGTGCATACGACGATCTTCGGGCATCTCGAACCCAAGGTTGTCCAGCCTGGCGGCCAGGTGAAGCTTGTCCTGGAAGCCGAGCCGGCCGAAGGCTGGCACGTGTACGAGTTGGCCGATCGCGACTCGGGAGCGCTGGGTTACAAGCCCACGCTGCTGGTGATCACCAATTCGTCGGGCTTCAAGTTCAGCCGGCCGGCAGCCAGCACGAAAGCGATCACGGCCCCGTCAGACATTCCGGGCACGCCGGATCAGCGTTATCACGAAAGTCGCGTCGCGTGGTCGACCGTAATTACGGTTCCCAAGACGGCCAAGCCGGGCGCTTATCCGGTGGCCGGACTGATCGGTTACCAGGCCTGCAATAACGGTGGCTGCGATTTGCCGCGAGCCGCTCGTTTCGAGGGAACGATTACGGTCGGTTCTCCCGAAAACAATGCCGAGGCACCGTTGGCCTTCGGCGATGCCAAGTACGGCGAGGCGGCCAGGCTGGCCCAGTCGCGGCCGAGAAGTGATACCGACCAGGCCGCTGTGGAAGTGGCACCCACCGAGATCGGTTCACTGCCGATGATTCTCGGCGCGGCGCTTTTGGGCGGCTTTATCCTGAACTTCATGCCTTGCGTGCTGCCGGTCATTGGGCTCAAGATTCTGTCGTTCGCCGAGCAGGCAGGCCACAGCCGCTCGCACATCTTCGCTCTGAACATTTGGTACACGCTGGGTGTGCTTACCGTGTTCATGGTCCTGGCCACATTGGCGGCCGTAGTCAACCTGAGTTGGGGCCAACAGTTTGGTTCGACGGCGTTCAACATCGTGATGATCGCCATCGTGTTTGTGATGGCGCTGAGTTTTTTGGACGTATGGGAGATCCCCATTCCCGGCTTTGTCGGCTCGGGGGCGGCCGTTCAAGCGGCCGCGCGCGAAGGAGCAACCGGCGCGTACTTTAAGGGCGTCCTGGCCACCATCCTGGCCACGCCGTGCAGCGGACCCTTTCTGGGACCGGTGCTGGGATACACGCTCAATCAGCCGCCGGCCATTACGTTTACGATCTTTGGCTGCGTCGGCTTGGGCATGGCCGCGCCCTACCTGGTGATCGGTGCATTCCCGCAATTGATCGGCCTTCTGCCCAAGCCCGGCGCTTGGATGGACACGTTCAAGCAGTTGATGGGCTTCGTGCTATTGGGCACGGTTGTGTATCTGTTCACGATCCTCAACAAGGATTACTTCGTGCCCACGTTTGCCCTGCTGGTCGGACTATGGGCTGCATGTTGGTGGATCGGCCGAACATCGCTCGTCGAGCCGCTGCTGGTCAAGCTGCGGGCCTGGATTGCCGGGGCCGCTGTCGCGACCGCGGTCGGCTTCGTGGCTTTCCACTGGCTGGTGCCGCAGCAATCGATCATTCCCTGGAAGAACTTTTCGCAATCCGAGCTCGCAAAACTTACTGAAGCGGGTAACACCGTCCTGGTCGACTTCACGGCCGCCTGGTGTCCAACCTGCAAACTCAACCTGCATTTTGCCATTGAGACCGATCCGGTCCGCAAGGCGATTGAGGCCAACAACGTCGTGCCGCTATTGGCCGATTGGACCGATGGGTCGCTGGAAATCCAGAATGCCCTGGCGACGCTGCAGAGCAACACGATCCCTGTGTTGGCCGTCTATCCGGCGGGCAAGCTACAACCGCCCATCATTCTGCGCGATGTGATCAGCGAGAAGGAAGTGCTGGCGGCCATCGAGCAAGCCGGCACTTCAAAAACCGGTGCCAAGTCGCTGGCGGCGTCGACTCCATAGCCTCACTCCCTCTCCCTTGATGGGAGAGGGTTGGGGTGAGGGTGGAGAACCAAAGTTTGACGCCCGACTCGCTCACCCGGCTCCTTCAAGCCCACACCACCCCGCGCGGCCCCGAGACGATTGTTCCGATCGTCCAATTCTCCACGCCCCAATCGGCCAGTTGATGGCTGATGCTGTCGGCGTAGTAGGGGCTCACGACCAACGCCATGCCGATGCCCATGTTGAACACTCGTTCCATCTCGTCCGGGCTAATCTCGCCGAGCCGCTCAAGCCATCGGAACACCGGCGGTACTGTCCACCCATTGCGGTCGAGCACGGCCTGAACACCCTCGGGCAGAACGCGCTCGAGATTCTCCCGCAATCCACCCCCCGTGATGTGCGCGATGCCGTGTACGACCTGCTTGACGGTGTAATAGCCGAGCAGCCGCCGCACGGCTCGCACGTAGATCCGCGTGGGTTCCAGGAGTACCTCGGCCACCGTACCGCCCAGCTCGTCGATCTGGTCGTCGACTCCGAGACCGGCCATCTCGAAGACGACCTTCCGCACCAGACTGAAGCCGTTGGAGTGCAGCCCGCTGGAGGCCAGGCCGATGACGACGTCGTCGGCCGCGATGGTCTGTCCGTCGATGAGGCGATTGCGCTCGACCACACCGACGCAAAACCCCGCCAGGTCATAGTCGCCCCGCGCGTAGATGTCGGGCATGATGGCCGTCTCGCCACCTAACAGTGCGCAATCGGCGTCCAGGCAGCCGTGCGAGACACCCTCGACAATCTGCTCCAATCGCACCGGGTCGTCGTGCGACATGGCGACGTAATCGAGGAAGAACAGCGGTTCGGCCCCGCAACATAACGCGTCGTTGACGCTCATGGCCACCAGGTCGATGCCGACCGTGTCGTGCCGGCCGGCCAGCATGGCCACCTTCAGCTTAGTGCCCACTCCGTCGGTGCAAGACACGAGCACCGGCTGATCGTACTTGCGGGCAAACAGCGCGCTGGCGAAGTCGAGCTGAAACAGCCCGGCGAATCCGCCATCGTTCGAGATGACCCGCGGGCTGTGGGTGCGGTGCAACAGCCTGGGCAGGCGGGCCATGGACTGGCGATAGACGTCAAGGTCCACGCCAGCATCACGGTAAGTCGGCTTGGCCATGGGCTCTTCAATTCACGCGTCTGGCATCGTAAAGCGTGATACGCACTTGTTTGCCCAGTGCCGCGGCAATTCTTTCCAGGGTACTGAATGGTGGGTCTTCGATCAGGCCGCTTTCCAATCGGCTGAGCGCGGCTTTGTCAATTCCACTCCGCTTCGACAGGTTTGATAGGCTGAGCGACTGAGCTTTGCGGGCTGCTTTGATCGCGGCGGCGAATTTCATCAAGGACAAATAAGCACCCTGTTTCACGGGAGCCGTGTAATCTCCTGTCGCGAGCACGTCGGCGAGCGATGGCTTATGCGCATACTTAGCGCGGATCTCGCGATCCCACTTCTTCTGTGCCTTCGACAGCGGTTTGGTCCTCGTAGTTCGGTGCCGTTGCATCATCATCTTTCCCCTCTTCGTCGCCGTTGTCGCGGTTCCGGTACCTCGTAGGCTGTGATTGGCCGGATCGTCAACGGGTCGTCCATCACATGCTGCCACAGGACCGCGATATACCGGCCCGTCGAGGTGTGGCCAAAC
>CAZUPX010001047.1:0-4347 GCA_964622155.1 uncultured Planctomycetaceae bacterium
CGACGCGGCCAAGCCGGAGACATTCCTGGGCCTGCCGCGACATTTGGCCGACGCCATGGACAACGACCATGTGGCCACGGTGGCGTTCGCGCATTGGCCGGCAGCGGCCAGCCCTTGGTACGCCGATCTGCGCCGCATTGCCGAGTTGTCGCCCGTGCTCGGCAAGTTCATGCTGTGGGACGACTACTTCAGCCAAACGGACATGGCAGGTCGACTGTCGAAGTTCGAGCCCGACGAGTATCGCACGCCGTACCTGATGCAGGCCATCATCAAGCGCGAAAGCAATCCGATCTCGGGCTTGGTGCACCAGCACCGCGAACAAGCGGAGTCGGCGACCGCCGGGGCAGTTGCGGCGCTGGGAGATTTGGTGCGTGGCAAAACGCTGACCCACGACGAAGCGAATCCGCCCAGCGTCAGCGATGCCCTTGCGCGATTTGCGGCAGCGCTGCCACGCGCGACGTCGGCGCCAACGAGCGGGGCAATCGTGGTCAACCCTTTGAGTTTCTCGCGACGAATGACGGTTGAGTTTCGCGGATGGCCGCACCCGCCCGCCGTGGAAGGACCGGTCGTGGCTGCCTCATCGGTCGACGACCGCCGCGTCGCGATTGTGGAGGTGCCGGCCATGGGTTTTGCTTGGGTGCAGCCGGCAGCATCGCGGCCGGCGGTATCGCGCGCCAACCTAATCGCCCGCGAGAACGTGCTGGGAAACGAATTCTTCGAAGCCACGATCAGCCGCACGTCGGGCGGCATTCAATCACTGTACAGCTTTGCCCAGCGCGGCAATTTGTTGTCGCAACAAATTGGGTTTCGACTGCCGGATCCGAATTCCACGGCCTGGTCGAGCGCGGCCGCGGAGGGAACCTACGCGACCATGCGGGCAGACTCGGTCGAGATCACGGCGTCTAGCGCCGTGCTCGGCGAAATCACGAGCCGCGGCGGGTTGTTCGACGCCGACGGCCAGCGGCTGGCCGGATTCCGGCAAACGACGCAGGTGTGGTCCACGAGCCGCGTGATTCGCATAGAGATCGAGTTGGAAGATGTCGAAGATCCCAAAGCCGATCCATGGAACTCCTACTACGCCGCGCGGTTCGCCTGGCCCCATGAGGCTGCCAGTCTGTATCGCGGCGTGGCCGGCGCGCGAAGCAAGACCGAGGCCGCCCGAATCGAAGCTCCCGAGTACATCGATATCGACAACGGCTCGGGGTCCATTTCCATCCTCACGCTCGGCCTCCCCTACCATCGCCGCGCGGGCACTCGGATGCTTGACAGCCTGTTGGTCGTGCGTGGCGAGACCGCGCGCCGCTTCTCGCTGGGGATCGGTGTCGAGCCAACGCATCCGGCGGCCGCGGCGCTGGAGCTGCTTACTCCGGCCACAACGTTGCAAGAAACAGCGGCCCCGCCTAAATCGTCCAGCGGCTGGTTCTTTCACGTCGACGCCAGAAACGTCGTGGCCACGCACTGGCAGCCGCTGGTCGACGATGCGGGCGACAGGCGTGAGCCCGATGGTTCGCGCCCGATCAAGGGTTTTCGCGCGAGGCTGCTGGAAACGATGGGCCGCGCCGGGCGCGTGACGCTGCGCACGTTTCGACCGCTTTCGGCCGCGCGACAGGTTGATTTCCTGGGCCAGACGCTGCTCGACGTCCGCGCCGAGGGGGACAAGATGACGCTCGACTTCGCCGCCCACGAGTGGATAGAAGTCGAGGCGGTTTGGGATCGCTAGACTATATTATTTAGACACCGACCCTAGAATCGATTGGACTCGAACACGTTCGCGTCGCTGGGAAAACCTCCTCACTCGACTTGCCATGATCGTGACCATCGACGGACCCGCTGGAGCCGGCAAGAGCACCATCGCCAGGGGATTGGCCCGGCGGTTGGGTTTTCGATTCCTCGACACGGGCGCCATGTATCGTGCCGTGGCTTGGGCAGCAATCGAGCGCGACCATGATTGGAGTCAGCCCGAGCGGCTGATTGCTCTGGCCAGGCAGCTTCGCCTGGAGGTCAGCGAGAACTCGGTGTCTGTCGACGGCCGCGACGCGACCCAAGCCATCCGCACCTCAGAGGTGACAGCGGCCACGCACTTTGCGGCCAATAATCCGGGCGTGCGCGAGCACCTGGTGGCTTTGCAGCGTGCCGCGGCCGGCAACGACAACATCGTGACCGAAGGGCGCGATCAAGGAACGGTGGTTTTTCCGCGCGCGGAATGCAAGATCTATCTGACCGCCAGTCCCGAGGAACGTGCCCGTCGCCGCGCCGAACAGCTCAACGCCGGGGGCGAGCCGACAACGGTCGATGAAGTCTTACGGCGGCAGAACGAGCGCGACCGCAGCGACGCCGGCCGCAAGGTTGGCCCCATGGTCGCCGCCAGCGACGCCACCGAGGTTGCAACCGACGATCTCTCACCCGAGCAGGTCTTGGATCAACTCGAAGCACTCGTGCGATCAAGAATGAGAGACGCTTGAAGCTCGTGACGGGATCGAAGCTAATTCTAAAACCCTGGCCTCTAGTCCCCGGCCCCTCGCCCCTGGTATGTCTCGCACACGCACGACCGAAGTCTGTCAGGGATTTCTAAGAATCCTGTCGCGGCTGATTGCGGTGTATCTGTTTCAGATTCGCTGTGAGGGTCGGCAATTCATTCCGCCGACAGGCGGCGGGCTATTGCTCTCGAATCACCAGAGCAACTTCGATCCGTGGATCATCGGGCTGTGCTCCGATCGCTTGCTGCGCTACCTGGCGCGCGGCACGCTGTTCCGGTTTCCGCCCGCGCGATGGGCGCTGGTGTGGATTGGCTCGATTCCGATCGATCGTGAAGGGACCGGCTTGGGTGGCTTGAAGGCCACGCTCAAGGAGCTCAAGCGTGGGGAACTGGTGGTGATGTTCCCCGAGGGCACGCGGACGCCCGACGGCGAAGTGCGAACGATCAAGCCCGGCTTCTGCGCCATCGCCAAGCGGTCGGGCTTCCCATTGGTGCCGATGGCCCTCGATGGCACGTTTGACGCATGGCCCCGGCAGTGCCGCTTTCCGCGACCTGCCGTGATTCACGTTTGCTTCGGAGAGCCGATTACGCCGGAGCAAATCACACAGCTCACGGACGAGCAACTCGTCGCCGAAGTCGACCGCCGAATTCGCGCTTGCCATGCCAAGACGCGCCTTGGTCGGCAAAGGGCTGTGGGAACGGCTCGCCGAGTCGGTGCTTTCTAGTAGGTCCTGTGCCGGGTTGGAGATCGTCGCTCAACTGTGATAGAATTGGGGCATCATGACTACCGGCGCCATCCAATCCGCGACTGAGGCAGCGATATTCACCAGAGTTATCGCCCCAGAAAGTGCCTCGCTCGAACCCGAGGCTGCGCGTGCCTTTCTTGGCCTCGACTTTCAACCGGACGATCAAGAGCGAATGCGACTGCTGGCGGCAAAGGCGGCGGACGGCAGGTTGACGCCGGATGAGGAGATCGAAATCGAGAGCTATAATCGCGTCGGGCATATTCTGGCGCTCCTCCAATCCAAGGCCCGGCTGTCTTTGAAGAACGCCGGCTTGGCGGACTGATACTCCCGGACTCCAACCCTCGCATGGTAGTGTCCTAATAGTGTGGTGCTGGACCGCGCGTCATGTTCCCCAGCGCCACAGTTCTGCAGGCCCCCGCGTTTTATAAAGAACACCCGATCGCGACTGGCCACGTTTGGAGCGTCGACGAACTTTTCGCGGAAGTCCTAAAGCAATGAGTGATCCCGCCCCCAAACGCGCCTGGTTCCAGTTCACGATCAGCCGGATTCTGTGGGCAACCCTTTGGATGGCGATTTGCTTTAGTTTATTTGCTGGATTGGGATGGCATGAATTCGATCACTGGGTGCCAGTGGTCGGGCTGATCTTCATTGGTGGACTCTGCCCGTTTATCGCGGCGGGGGTGCTGTTTGGCCGACCGCTTGTCGGCTTCGTTGTCGGCCTGATTTTAGTTGGCATTTACGCGGCCCTGGTCGCGTTGAAGCTGCACGGATGAAAACAAACCTAGCCGCCACCACACTGTTAGGACACTACCCCTCGTCAATTCGAGGATTGCCAAACGCCGGGCGATTTCGATAGAATACGGGATTACCTGGGTGGCGGTACGCGCCTAGAACAGGTTAGTTGCTGTCGCTAAGTCGTTGGCGGCAAGCAGCTTCCGTTGGTTGCCATCGACCCACACGAAATCAGTTTTTCGCGTTACTGGCATGTTCGAAACATTGCAACAAGGTCTGGGCTCGGCGCTAAAGAGCTTGCGCGGCAAGGGCAAGCTCACCGAGTCGAACATGCGCGAAGGGTTGGGCCTGGTGGAGAAGGCCCTGCTCGAGGCCGATGTCAGCTACTCCGTC
>CAZUPX010001048.1:0-5951 GCA_964622155.1 uncultured Planctomycetaceae bacterium
ATCTTGTTGCAGATGTCGGCCAGCTCGGGCAGGATGTGGCTGGAAACCATGATCGTCTTGCCCAGGTTTCGCAGCTCCTTGAGCAGGCCGCGAATCTCAATCCGGGCACGTGGATCCAAGCCGCTGGCCGGCTCATCGAGCAAGAGCACCTGCGGATCGTGCAGCAGCACGCGTGCCAGGCCCAGCCGCTGCGTCATGCCGCGCGACAGGCTGGTGACCAGCGCCTCGCGCTTGTAACCCAGATCGACCAGGTCCAGCACCTCATCGCACACCTTGCGGCGCGCGGCCCCTTTGATGCGGTAGGCGGCGGCGAAGAACTCCAGGTACTCGATGACCTTCATGTCGTCGTACACGCCAAAAAAATCGGGCATGTACCCAACGACGCGGCGGATGTCGCGCGGGCGGGTGTAGATCGAATAGCCGCAGACGTACGCCTCGCCCCAGGTGGGATTGAGCAGCGTGGCCAGGATGCGCATCGTGGTCGTCTTGCCGGCCCCGTTGGGACCGATGAAGCCGAACACATCCCCCTTCTGAAGGTTGAGTTCCAGCGACTTGACGGCGAACAAATCGCCATACTTCATGTTCAAATCGTGTGTTTCAATCACTCGCCTACTCCAAGAACTTCGAGTGCGTCATCTCATCAAGCGGACAAACGCTCGCACGGTCGACCCTTCGCAACGTTAAATCAACACTAACCCGACGCACAAGCGAGGGATTCCTTGGGGATCTGCTCTTTGGCTTGCGCGTCGAGTTGACATGCGGAAGAATCCCTCGCTTGCGCGTCGGGTTAGTATCGGAGCTACTTCACACCCTGTTGCTTGACTGGAAAAACAAATCGATAAAACGTCCAGTGCCCGGCGATCTCGGGTTCGATGGGTTGTCCGTCGCGCACCAGCGTCGCAGCGCTGTCGGCCGAGCGTGCGATCAGAATCGCCTGACCGCAGGCCTCCAGCCGGCTCAGGTCGACAAACCCCTGGTGCTCATTATTAAGTTGGCTGTACTTTTCGCCGCCAGCCAACTCGTGCAAGGACATGATCTCGACGATTCTGGGGACGTCGAACGACGCGCGATCGTAGGCCGGAGCGACGCTGCGGTCTCCTTGCAGCGTCACGCGGTGCAGAAACGTCTCGATCGTCTGCGGATCGATCCGTTCGATGTCGATCTGGTGGCCCGGCCGCACCTGCTGCAGCCGATAGGCCCAACGGTCGTAGAGCAGCACGCCGTCGGTCAGAGGAATGTCCAGGTGGCTCATCAGCTTGCCGGTCAGCGTGCCGGTATCGACCAGATGCGCGTCGATTGGCGGCGCACTCTCGGTCCACCAGCGGCCGACAAACGCCTTGCTCGACCAGACGGCCAGCGGCACGCGCTCGAGCCGGTCGAGATGCGACGAAAAGTCGTACGGCTCGGTGAACAATCCCAAGCTGGCTGCCTGCGGATTCATGCTTCCGAAGCCGGTGCCGGTCATGCCCAGCCAGGAGAGGATCGTTTGTGCAGGGGCCGAGCTGTCGAAGCCGGTGGCCGGCCGTAGCGCCAGATCGTAGGTCTCGGTTGCTGGGCTGAACAGATTGGCCCACGTCGTTCCGCGCACGAGCTTGGTCTGGGCGTCGAAATCCACGAGGTCAACCTGGTTCAAGCGCACCTCGCGCCCTTTGAGCCGATAGGCCAGGGCATACGCACCGCCGCTGAACACCGCCAGCGTGACGGCAAATGTGATCCATGTTGCCTCCGGCCGCCGCAGAACGCGCTGCACCAGATAGTAGTCGAGCGGACCCGTGCAGGCGATATAGGCCACAACCAGCGCCGCGACCAGCCAAAACGGCACCATGGGGACGTCGGCGAACTGGTCGAGCGCGCCGCGCAACTGTCCTGCGAGATCGACAAACCCCAGCGTCGTCACTTCGCCCAGCGTGCCCGACTCGCTCTGCGACGATTTTCCGTTCGTTGGCCGCAATAGCTTGTCGAGCAGTTGGCCTCTGGCCTGCCAGTCGGCCAGCGGCGGGCGGTTGAGATCGAAGGCAAAGAACACAACTTCGCCGAAGCCTCGCGCCGAGCGAACCACCAGCGGCAGATCGCGCGGACTTCGGCCGGCGAACGCTTCGATCTTGCCCCGCACGGAATCGAGCTTGGGCACCTGCACCGTGAGGCGTCCGCCGCGAGACTCGAGCGGCTCGGCAGTTTCGGAGTAGGTCTCAAGCACCGCCGACGGATCGAGCGGCACCATCGCCCCCAGTGTGCCAGGCGCCATTGCCGCCAGCGGCGATGTCGACGCCAGGACCTGCTGGGCATTTTCCCCGACGCTTGCGACCAGCATGCCACCCATCCGCACCCACAGGTCGAGCGCTGCTAGTTGTGGACTCGCGGTCGCCAGTTGCGCAGCGACCGCTTCGTCCGCTGTGGCAATGATGACCGCGTCCACGCCTTCCAATGCGTACCACTCGGTGGGCAACTGGCTGGCATCGGTCAATTGGGCGATGCGGGTGCGTCGCTCGTCGAAATGCGCCTGATCGCTGGGCGAGAGCGGCGAGCCGAGCGTGACGATCAATCGCTCGTCGGGCCGCATGATGCCGCCGAGCGGTCCGTCGGCACCGGCAGCGAACGTGCGGCTGGCCACCAGCCGGTCCTCGCTACGGAAGCCGACGGTCACGTCCCCTTTGAACTGACCGATTTTGGCAACCAGCCGGATTGCGGTCTTTTCTCCCGGCCTGAGCCGCACGATTTGCTTTGAGCGTACGCGGCTGGGCACGGCGTCGCCATCGAGCACGGTCAGCTCGACACGGCCGGTGATTTCCTGGCCGCCCGATTCGACGACAACCTCGAAGGGAGTCCAGTAACCGACCTTGAAATGGCCGTCGAAGCCGGCTCGCAGAGAGTCGATCTGAGGCTGCTGCTCTTGGGCCGCCGCAGGTATGGCTCCACACGCAAGAACCGAAACCGAGAAAATGAACGGCACGAGAAGGCTAGAACATCGCTGAACGTGTCCACGCGGTTCGCAACCACGGGACTCTTCGGGTGCCACTGCTGGCTTGTCCAGCAGTGGATTTCCGCGGTGGTGTGCAGCACTGCTGGACAAGCCAGCAGTGGCACCCAGGAAATCCGACTTCGTATCCAGCGATGTACTGCAGCCGTCGCGGTCTTTCATGGCTTCTCCGCGTCGGCGCAGGTGCAGACGAATCGACCGCAGCCGGGGCAGCCGCTGCCGTACTTGCGGGTTAGCGCCTCGGTCAGGTCGACCCCGGCGACGTTGGCGATCGTGGCCAACCAGGCCAGCACGTCGGCAAATTCGCCCAGCCGCTCTTCATGCGTACCCCCCCGCAACGCGCCGGCCAGCTCGCCGACCTCCTCCATCAGCCACATGAACGTGCCGTCGATGCCGCGAGCGATGTCCTTTTCGAAGTACATCTGACGAATGAGCTGCTGAAAATCGGCGAGCGTCAACGACGCGGGAGACTCGCCGGTCCCAGCGGGCGCGCCATCGTGAGGTTCGTTCACTTGATGGTCTCCAGCAACTCGCGCGCGCCGGGATAATCGGCGTCGTGCTTCAACAGCTCCTCCAACACGCACTTGGCCTTCTGGGGCGCGAAAGCCTTGAGATGGGTTTGCGCAAGGAGCAACCGCCATTTCAGTTCGTCGGGCTCGAGCTCGACGGCGATTGCATACTCCTCGGCCGCAGCCGGAGCCGACCCCTGCGCCAGCAGGGCTTCGGCACGCCACTGGTGCACCTCGACATCGCGCACGTCGATCCGCAGCGCCTCCAATGCCCAACGACCGGCCGTCTGGTGGGCGCCCGCCGGCAGCGCCAATTGTGCGAGTTTCTTGCGGATCGCGAAGTCGTCGGCGTCGAGGTCGGCCAGTTTTACCAACACGTCGTTCAGCTTCTTGTCCTGCGACGATTTCAAGTACACGGCCGCCAGCGATTTGAGCCAGCGGACGCCACCGGGCTCCTGCCTGGCGCCCAGTTCGTACAACTCGGCCGCTCCTGCATAATCCTCGGCCTTGAGCTTTAAGCCAGCCAACAGTGCCAACACGTTCTCTTGTGGATGCTCGCGGTCGAGAGCGTTTTCCAAGCGTTCGAGCGCTTCGGTGTTCTCGCCCACCAGCAGGTGCAGTCGCGCGCGTACGTAATGGGCCAGCGCGTTTTTAGGGTCAATGGCAAGCGCGGCGTCGGAGCTGCGCCGGGCTTCGGCGAAGGCGCGACGCCCCAGGTGCGCTTGTGCGAGCCTGGCCAGCAGAGCCGGATCTTTGGGAGTCTTGGCCAGCGCCTTTTGCAACTCGCCGGTACTCATCTCTGGTTCGCGCGTGGATTGCGGCAGTTGCGCCACTATCTTTTCGACGAACTTCCGATAGCCCTGTTCGAAACCGACCTGCAAGATACCGAAGGCCCGCATGAGCGCCTCGGCCGTCGTCAGGTTGTCGGCGTAGGCGGCGAGCATCTTGGCGATCGAAGCGTCGCCAAACCGCTCGATCATGTACTCGGCGTACAGCTCAGCCTGGCAATAGGCCAACGTCCAGTCGGCGCTCGAATGCGGCCGGATGAATCCGAAATTGATCGAGTCCAGGTTGAACAACTTATCGCGTGAAAGACTTTCGACCAGCAGGTCATTCCACGACTGCGGCCTCGGATAACCCTCGTTCAGCGTGGCCAGCGCTTCGGTAAACCAGTGCGGAATGTTGAAATCGGTCTGCTGCAAGTTGATCACGTGAATGAACTCGTGCTTCAGCACACGGGCCCAATTGAATCGCTGCTGGCCGTCGACGGGCGATTGCAGGGCCACGATCTTTCCGGCACACGCGCCGATCGGGTGGATATGAGGCAATCCGACCATGCGAGCGCTGAACCAGCCGTGCCCGTC
This sequence comes from uncultured Planctomycetaceae bacterium, assembly GCA_964622155.1. Taxonomy (GTDB): domain Bacteria; phylum Planctomycetota; class Planctomycetia; order Pirellulales; family PALSA-1355; genus CAZUPX01. The sequence continues at coordinate 4,851 of CAZUPX010001048.1, forward strand.
GGTGTTCTTGGCGCGGCTGAAAATCTCGAACAGCGATTTTTCCGGCGGCTCAAAGCCCATCTGCTTGACGAGTTGTGGATACACCTCTTCGAGCCACGAGGCCATATAACCGGCGACGATCTTGTCGTGTTCGGGGTTAAAGCGGACGCGAAAGTGCTCCGTCTCGAGCGTTTCATACGCCTCCAGCACTTCCAGTACTTTGAGCGTGTTGTTGACGCGGACGTTGAACGGGTCGGCCTCGAAGGCTTTGTCCAGCACTTGCTTGGCGCGCGGCTCCTCGCCCAGCCGCATGAGCGTCATGCCCAGCTCGCCTCGCGCGGCGACCAGTTGTGGCATGCGTGCCAGCGCCTCCTCGTAATAACGTGCAGCCGCCGGCCAGCGCCGCAAGCGGTCGAGCGCGTCGGCCAATGACTCGAAGAACACGCCAGCACATGGGTTCCGGGCCGTAACTTGATCGACCAGTTTTCCAAACCGTGTCTCGGCGGTCGTTCGCGACAGCCCGTCGACCGACGCGTACGCCGCCGCCAGTCGTCCGAGCGTCTCCTCGGCATGCGGGTTGAGCTTGAGCGCGTCATTGAGGATGCCGATCGCCTGTCGCGGTTCGAAATTCGCAAGTTGAACGTCCGCCTTCAGATGCCAGGCGGCCAGCAATTGAGGGTTGATCTCCAAGGCCCGATCTGCCGCGGCCAGCGCACCCTTGATATCGAATTCTTCGAGCGCGAGGCGACCGACCGCGGCATGGACTTCGGCGGCGTTCGGATTGAATGCCAGCACGGCTTTGAAGTGTTTGCCGGCTTCGGACTGGTTGTACTTCTCGGCGAACAGCAGGCCGGCCTCGTAGTTGGCTCGCCAGAACGCCGGCTCCGCGGTCAGGATGTCGGGGTAAAACTCGTTGACCAGGAAGTGAAACTGATCCGACAGTCGGTTCCACCGGGCATATTTGGCTGCCGCGAGGCCGATCCATCGCAACTGCTCGGGGTCCTTGATCTCGTGGTTGTTGTAGAACTCGACCAGATGCTCATAGCCGGCGTTGGCCTCGTCCAACTTTCCCTGGTAGCACAACACCTCGGCCCGGAACCACTGGGCTTGAGCATGATCGGG
>CAZUPX010001049.1:0-8987 GCA_964622155.1 uncultured Planctomycetaceae bacterium
CGTAAGGGCGAAACAACGGCGGTGTCGCCCTTACAGGGCTGCGTGCGTTCCACGGCCCATGTCTCCCCAGGGCGTTGCCCTGAGCTATTGTGTTCAACGCCTTCGGCGTTGAAGAGGCGATTCCCGACAGCACTTGCATCATATTGGCAAGCGAGGGAATGACAATGACTCACCCATCGCCCAATCGCGATGCCATTAGCGCCGACGGAGGGGAAGCGGCGCTGCGGCGGGCAAGGTGACTTTCGCCACGTTCGAATAGGCGGAATTGCCACCGTCGTTGAACGCCCGCACGCGGTACAGGTACGTCTTGCGAGCGTTGACCGTCCCGTCGACATAGATCGTGCTGTTGGCGCCAACCGAGCCGACGAGCGTCCAGCTCTTGCCGCCATTTTGAGATCGCTCGACGCGGAACCCGTTCTCGTTGAGCGAGGTGTCCTGCCACGTGAGATTGACCTGTCTGGCAGCCGCCGCGACGGCCACCAGCCCCGCGGGAGCGCTCGGCGGAGTGGGCACGGCCATCGTCGTGCCGCTGGCCAAATCGCTGGGCGCGGAATCTCCGCCCGCGTTGGATGCCACGACGCGATAGAAGTACGTTGTCGTGGCCGCCAGTCCCGTGCTCTGATAGGTCGTGATGTTCGCGCCGACGGTGGCAATCGTCGTCCAGGTGGTCCCGTTGCTGGAACGCTGGACTTTGTAGCTCGATTCGCCACTGACGTCGTTCCAGGCGAGGTTGATCTGGCTGGACGAGACGGCCGTGACCGCCAGGCCGCTTGGGGCCAACGGAGCGAGCGTGGCCTGCGTTTGGTTCGAGTAGTCGGACGTCTGGGTGGCGTTGCCGGCCCGGACCCGATAGTAATAGGTTCCGCCCGCCGCTACGTTTTCGTCGGAGTAGGCGGTGCTGTCGGCCGCCAGCGTGGCCACGATCGTCCAGTTGACGCCGTCGGTGCTGCGTGCCACCTCGTAGAACGTTTCATTGGCCGCGTTGTCGGCCCAGGACAAATCGACGCTGTTGCCCAGGATAGCGGCCAGGTTCGTGGGCGTGCTCACGATGTTGGTCGCGGGGACAATGGTGCCACCCACCGTGTACTGGCCGACATCGCCAAAGTTGCCGTGCGATGCGACAACCAGTCGATAGCTTCCTCCGGCAACTGTGGCAGTCAGCGACGCGCCGAAGCTGCCGGACGGGTCGGCTGACGCGATCAGCACGCCCCCCGAGTCGCGCAATTCAAGCCGCGCGTCGAGGTTGCTGTAGCTGACAGCATTGACCCACAGGCTGACCTGGCCGGCATCGGCGCTAAAGGAGAAGTAGTCGACGTCGCTGGTCTGGGTAATCACCCCCGCACCACTAAGCTGCGTTCCCGACACCGCCAGCGGCGCTGCCGAAACCGCCGAATTGCCATAGTCGTCGGCCCGGTATCCGAATGCATTGGTGCTGCGGGAGATGACCGCCATGTCATCCTGATACGTGGTCGAGGAAGTGGACGTGCCGTACCACCATAGTCCGCGCGTGGCGCTGTAACTGTTGCCCATGATGGGCGCCCTGCCGTCGCCGGGTCCGGCATAATACTCGCTGGCCAGGCTGCCGTTGGCGTTATACAGCTTCTGATGCTGCAGGCCGAAGGCGTGTCCCGCCTCGTGCGACGCGGCTTCGGCCGTGTATTTGGCATACCCGTTGACCAGGTTGACGGGGAATACGAACGCCGCGTTGGCGATCGAACTGGTGAAGCTATTCACATAGGAAACACCGCCGTAGGTTCCGCCGGTCCAAGAACCGTTACCGCCGATGGCGATCCGCTCGGCCACGCCATTGGCGAAACTTGCCGGCTCGACCGTCGTGACGTTGATCTTGAAAGGCGCGTAATCTTCCGCTACCTGCTGCCAGATAGCCTGGATCGTCGCTAGTTCGCTGTCGCTGAATGTGGTCAGGTCGCTGTCTTGACTGAAGACCGGCGTGGTGATGTTGCTGTACGAGCCCCAGCTCGCTTGAAAGTCCCCGTTAAAATCGAGAAACAAGGAAGCCGAAGCGCCGCTCAGGCTGCTCAGCAGCGGTAGACTCGACAGCGCGTAGGTGGCGGCCGACAGCGTGGTGGTGGTTGACCCGCTCCCCGTGTCGGACATCGCCAATCCGTTGAATTCGGACACCGGATCGGCGTAGAATTGCGGGCCGGCCTCCGCGGCGGAGCTCGCCAGGAAGGCGCGAATGGACACGTCCAAATGGGTGTGGTCGCCGTCGTCGATCGCGCCACCGTGCAAATACAATCGGTCCTCCAAAGGTTCCAAACGTAGCCGATGTTGCCAGCGATTTTTGTGCGTTGCCAGGCGGCGCGCGCGATGTTGCACCATGATCGCCCCTCAGCGTCGAGTGGTGAGCCGATTCAAAGATGATAATCAAAACCCAAACGCGTCAACAGCGATAAACCCGGCCAGTGGGCGGCCGTTTATTGCATTTGTGTGGCTTGTTGGTCCCCGTTCGGCTGAGCTCACGGCCGAAGCCTCGGTCGGGTCCAGCGAAACGCTCCATCCCATTGAAAGCCTATGCCAATTTGGGGCCGAGTCAAACGGGCCAATCCAGGGGTTAGGAAGAAGGCAGCAGATTGCCACCGAGATCACCGAGAAACTCGTCGTAGTTGAGTTCTCAATGTTCTCGGTGTGCTCGGTGGCTACTTCCTTCCTTCGTGCATTTGTGGTTCCGACCCTAGCACAAAGGTGAATCGTACCAATTGGTCATGTTGTTGAAGTTGTCCAGAATCGTCTTCAAGGCTTCCAAGTATGCCCGGTTCTCAGGGGTCTCGACCAAAGTCAGAGCCGCGTTCGCCTCGGCAATGATGTCATTGATCTCGACCACGTATTTCCCGTCCACGAACGTGGTCGCGCTTGTGATCAGGGCATCTTGCCCGGCGGTCACCGTGACCAGCGTGTAGGCGCTGGCCATGCCGGAACCGACATTGAGTGCCGCTCCCGCCAACTGTGCCGACAACATGTAGCTCATGTTCTTAGCACTGGCGCCTAGAATCCACGAGCGGAACGCCTTGAAGCTGATGAACTCGTTGACGCCCGTGGCAAAACCCGAGGTTCCGTAGAGGGCGTTCGTGATGCCTCCGGCATCCAGGTCGTTGTTCAACGTGAGGATCTGGCCGAGCGTTTTGTCGGCATTATTCGCCCAGAACCCGATGGTCTTGGCAATGCCCGCGTTGCAAAGGATGTTGCCAAAGCTCGTCGCTTGGTCCACGCCGCTGCTTCCCGTGAAGGAAGTATTGCCGGAAGAAACGTTCTCCCACGTGAAGGCCGACTGGCTCAAGTCTTCGGTCACGACCACGGCGCCGGGGCCGATGTCGCAGACTTCGAAGTTCCCGTCCGCATCGGTGGTTCCGGAGTAGTCCGGAACGGTATCGCCGTTGGTGTCGATGTTGATCGTGATGCCGGCCACGCCGCCATCGCCGCCGTTTTCGATCCCATCGCTATTGATGTCCACGAACTTGTGGACCGCGATGCAATAGTTCTCGAAGTTCAAGAAATCATTGTCGCTGGCCGTTCCGCTCGTGATGTCGCCGTTGGCGGCCACCACAACCGTGTAAGACAGGGTGCCCGTCTCGGTCCAGCCGGTTTGAGTCACTTCGGTGATCGTATAGGTCCCCGGCGCATTCACTGTTGCGCCCCACACACCGCCAGCACCGGTTGTCGCGCTGTCAACACCGTTCACCAGGATGTGCCAGCCAGCCAGACCCTGGTCGCCAACATCCTGCACTCCGTTGCCATTGTGGTCCTCGAACTTATGGCCGCCGATCAGCGCCATGACGGGAGGGGGCAGAGGTGCGATGTTGCCGATGTTGCCCTTGGCGCCGCCGCCAAAATCGACGCCGAAATCATCATGGAATGAGGAATTCTCGCTGCTGAGTTTTATCCCGATGTCGTGGCCGGCCCAGTAGCCGGCCAGCAAACCGCCGGTGACGGCGAATCGGAAATCGTATTGGTCGGTCGCACCGGACTCGAGGTAGCCGAATCCCAGGACTTCGCCGGTCAAGAGCACGCCTGAGACAGTGTCAACGGCGAGGCCGGTGGGTGTCACGGTGCCCGAGATCACCAGGTCGTCGCCCGCCACGCCGCCGATCAAGTTGCCGCTGTTGTCAACCTGCAAGTGCAGACTCACGCCGCGCGGAACGGTGATTCCACGCGGAGGCGGCGCGCCAACCGCGTCGTCGAACGACAGCGGAGTCGCGTTGACGTCCAGCGCGTTGGAAGTCGCCGTATATGCGATGGTGCCGCCGCTGTCATAGGTGACAAATGGGAGCGTGGGAACGACACCCAACAGCGTCAGCATCTGGCGGCTTTCCAAAGGCTCACAGCTAAAACATCGAGGGCGAACGCGGTCCCGCTGGGGCACAGCGCCGCGCCGCCAGAATTTATTCCATTGCAGAAAGCTCATGATGTCTCTCCAAGAGTTGATGGATTCGGTGAGCGCCGACCTCTCTGGGCGCAGAATATGCCACTGGGAAAGTCCGTTTGACTTCCTTAGTTCCACGATTTGATTTGTTAGACTTCAGACCTTTCGCCCGACCTCAGCGACTCGGGGCGAAGCATCTTTAGACAGGACGACCTCGTCGGCGTAGTCGCCAGGCAAGGGGAACCAGACCAGCACCGAGCAGAACGATCGATGCTGGTTCCGGGATAATGGGGTTCGCGGTGGGAAATGTGTCCGACAATCCACTGTAGCCGTCATTGTGAAACGGCGACGTGAAGACTCCGGAAAAAAACGGCGGTCCCGTTTCGTTGGCGATGTTCATGATGATGCCGGCGGTTTGCGTCGCGCTGTAGTAGGGCGCGTAAAGCGAACCGCCCGTGACGTGCACCTGGAACTCGAAAATATTGCCTTGCGCCGGTGTACCAAACGGCCCATTCGGAAAACCGAAGGCAATGATATTTCCCGTCAGCAGTGTGCCGCCGTAGAACGGCAGTCCGTCGGTGTCGCCCGCAATGGTCACTGATCCGCCGACCAGGGCGCCGTTGGATTTATTCACAGTCATCGACAACGAGAAAAAGTTGCCGCCGTTGAACTCAATGTTCTGATTATTGACGTCGAACTGATCCGGGTATCCCTCGGCCACAAACGAACCGGTGATCCCGTTGCCATCCAGCGTGTAGTGCACGTCGGTGTAATGCGTCGTGACGTCGCCGGGATGCGTCGAGCTGAGACCCAGCGGGGTCGCGCCCGCCGGAAGAGGTGCCAAGATGAGAAGTCCTGCCAAGATGCAACCGATGCTAGCGCATCGGTGAAACCCGTCGAATCGACGCATTAACGGACTCCTAGTCAACGCATTCAATGTTGTTGCCTTAGTCGCCGTCACCTTCCCAGTCACAATCGCTTGACTACTATAACCAGAGGTTGATGTGTGTCAACAATTTTTCGAGAGCTCCCGAGGATGTCTGCGGAAAAACCCCCTAGCCCTGGCCGCTGCCAGCTTGCACACTCGGGACACCGGAAGAGGGAGCCCCGACCATTGGCCGGCTGTCCGTCGGTGGGTCTGGGAATCGTTGTGGGCTCCCGTCCCATCCCCTTGCGGGGATTGGCTTTTGGCATTAACCTTGCCCCGTCCATTTCACGATTACACGCGTTTCCCCCTAACAGGACGGCCCATGCAACGTCCCAAACCGAGCCCCGTAGGCCTCCAGAGCCAGGTCGCCTGCACATCGGCGTATAGCTGGGCCGTGGTGGGAATGCTGTGGTTTATCTGTTTTTTTAACTATGCGGACCGCCAGGCGATCTTTTCCATTTTCCCCATGCTCGAAGAGAAGTTTGGCTTTTCCAAATTCGAGCAATCGCTGATCGGCTCGGCGTTCGCCGCCGTGTACGCATTGACGGCACCGATGGCCGGGCAAGTCAGCGACCGCGTCAGCCGTAAGGCGGTCATACTCGGCGGGCTTTATGTATGGAGCATCGTCACGGGCTTCACGGCGCTTTGCTCTAAGGTCTGGCAGTTTGTATTGGTGCGCGGTGCCGAAGGGCTGGGCGAGACGTTTTATTTTCCGGCGTCGATGTCGCTGGTCAGCGACTACCATTCCAAAGCCACACGATCGAGAGCCATGAGCTTGCACCAGACCAGCGTCTATGCCGGCACGATCGGCGGCGGCGCGCTGGCCGGCTGGATGGGACAGAATTATGGTTGGCAGTCGCCATTCATCGTGCTGGGCATTGCAGGCGTGGTGTTGGGATTGGTGCTGGCCGCCTTCATTCGCGAGCCGGCGCGCAATGAAGCCGAACGCCGCGAGCTGGGTGAGCTGGCGTCTCAACCCGCCGAGTCTCCAGTGCCCATCGGCGAGTTTCTGCGCGGGCTGGTGACGACACCGTCGGCGCTGCTATTGATCCTTGCGTTTCTCGGGGCGAATTCGGTCGGTCTGGTGTTCCTGAGTTGGATGCCGAGCTTTTTGTACAACAAATTCAACTTGAGCCTGGCCCTGTCGGGCGTGTCGGCCACCGTTTACTTGCAGGTTGCCAGCATGATCGGCGCCATGCTCGGTGGCGCGCTGGCCGACTGGTGGCGAGCCCGCGCCGGCGGCGGACGAATGTACGTGCAAGCGCTCGGTGCGCTGTGCGGTGCGCCGTTCATTTTTATCTGCGGCACGACGCTCGACCTGAATGTGCTCGTTGCTGCCATGATCGGCTTCGGGTTGTTCAAGGGCATCTACGATTCGAACATCTGGGCTTCGCTGTACGATGTCGTCCCTCCCTCGCGCCGCAGCACGACTGTCGGGGTCGGCAACATGGTCGGCTGGATCGGTGGCGCTATCGGCCCAGTCCTCGTGGGCCTGGCGGTCGATCACGGCATCACCATGAGCGTGGCCATCGCTTCGACTGCCGCGATTTACGTCGGCGTGGCGATCTTGCTGCTGCTGGCCGCCGTGCTCGCGCCGCGCCAGGGAAGCGAAGCAAGGAAAAGGAATTAGCCATCGAGTACACCGAGGACATTGAGAACGCAACTACGACGAGTTTCTCGCTGAGCTCCGTGATCGGTGGCAATCTGCTTCGTGGTAATCCGCTGGTTTCGTGCCCAGTTTCTCGCTGATCTCGGTGTGCTCGGTGGCAATCTGCCGGCTTACTAGTGTATAGTCGGAGAACACGATGAAGATCACTGCCGTGGAGTCGATTCTCGATCCCAAGCGGCCACTGCTGGTCTGGGTGCGCGTGCACACCGATGCCGGGCTGGCGGGGCTGGGCGAAACGTTTCAATCGCCGACGGCTGTCGCCCGCGTGGTACACGATACGCTGGCCGACGTTTTGATCGGCCAGGATCCGACGCGGATCGAGCTGTTGTGGCATCACATGTTCAAGGTGGTGCACTACGCAGGCTACGCCGGGGCCGAGATGCGGGCGATCAGTGCTATCGATATCGCGCTGTGGGACCTGCTGGGCAAATCGACCGGCCGGCCGGTTTACGAGCTGCTCGGCGGCGCCTCGCGCGACACGATCCCCATCTACAACACGTGCGCCAGCGAAGGCCCCTACGCCGACCACGAGGCTTTTCACAACGACCCGGCGCGTCTGGCGCGCGAGCTGCTGGCCTGCGGTATCCGCGCGATGAAGATCTGGCCGTTCGACGATGCCGCGCGCCGCACGCTGGGTCAGAACATCAGCCCGGCCGAGCTGGAGTACGGCGTGTCGAAGTTTCGCGCGATTCGCGAGGCGGTTGGCGACGAGATGGAGGTTGCTTTGGAGGGTCACTGCCAGTGGAACCTGCCCAGCGCGATTCGCATTGCGCAGGCCGTCGAGCCCTTCCGGCCAATGTGGCTGGAGGAACTGATGCTGCCCGACGATCCGCAAGCCACGCGGCAACTTCGGTTGGCGACGCGGACGCCATTGGTGAGCAGCGAGCGACTGATGACGCGGTTTGGCTACCGGCCGGTGATCGAAGCGGGGGCGGCCGACATCGTGATGTTTGACATCGACTGGTCCGGCGGCCTGACCGAGGCGCGCAAGATCGCCGCACTGGCCGAGAGCCACCAGTTGCCGGTCGCACCGCACAATCCGGGCGGGCCGGTGAGCAACATCGTGACAGCCCACTTTTGCGCCAGCGTGTACAACATGTTCATCATGGAAAGCGTGCGGGCCTTTTACCTCACATGGTTCGCCGAGGTGCTGACCCATAATCTGGTAGCGGTCGACGGACATTTTCCGCTGCCGCCGGGTCCGGGCCTGGGGACCGAGTTGAGCGCGAAATTTCTCGAGCGGGCGGATCTGGTGCGCGAGGTGAGTGATCGCGGCGGCGACTCCCTGTCAGGCTACGCAGTTGGGAATCCGTATCGTTCGGGCAATCCGTGGAAGAGGCGGGGCTAGCGCGTTGTACCCCGCCTCGGGTCTGTAGCCGGGGTCTGCGACCCCGGAGGTTTACTCGTGGTGCAGCCGGCCTCACAGAGGCCAGCCACAGTACGGGGCCGAAGGCCACAGACCTACAGTCGCGCGTCCACCGCGGCTAGAATACATCGAACGTTCATTCCAGACCGTGTTCCCGTATCGAGATCGGCCTGATGCGAATCTCTTTCATCGCTGTCTTGTTTGTTGTCATGGCCGTCGCGGCCGTTCGAGCCGAGAACTGGCCGCAATATCGCGGGCCGACGGCCGATGGCATGTCGACGGCCACGGGGCTGCCGGTCGAGTGGAGTGAATCGAAAAACGTCGCCTGGAAGACCGCGATTCACGGCAAGGCCTGGTCGTCGCCGGTCATCTGGGACAATCAAATCTGGATGACCTCGGCCACCGAAGACGGCAAGCAATTGTTCGCCGTGTGCGTCGACCGCGACTCGGGCCGGATCGTACACGACAAGCTGGTTTTCGAGATCGCCGAGCCGCAGTACTGCATCCCCTTCAACAGCTACGCTTCGCCCACGCCGGTCATCGAAGCCGGCCGGGTCTACATCCACTTCGGCGCGCCCGGAACGGCATGCCTCGACACGGCCACGGCTGAGACGATTTGGACCCGACAGGACCTGCCCTGCGA
>CAZUPX010001050.1:0-3120 GCA_964622155.1 uncultured Planctomycetaceae bacterium
GCCGCTGCCAAGAAAGCCGTTTCGATTCCCATCATTGGCAGCCTCAACGTCACCAGTCCAGGTCCATGGCTTCAGTACGCGACGCGAATCGAAGATGCAGGCGCGGACGCGTTGGAATTGAACATTTATTTCCTGGCGACCGATTTCGAGACGACCGGCCGCGAAGTCGAAGCGAGATACGTCGAGCTTGTCGCGGCTGTGCGTGAGAAGATCTCAATACCATTGGCCGTCAAGATCGGCCCCTTCTTCACTTCGTTTCCCAATGTCGCTCGAAACCTGGTCAAAGCGGGCGCCGACGGCCTTGTACTCTTCAATCGTTTCATGCAGCCCGACATCGACCTGTCGGCCTTGCGAGTGCTTCCGCGCCTGGTGCTGAGCACGCCCGACGACATGCGGTTATCGCTGCGGTGGATTGCGCTATTGCACGGGAGGCTGCATGCGTCGCTGGCTGCGACAGGCGGCGCCCATTCGGCCGAGGATGTAATCAAGTTCCTGTTGGCCGGCGCCGACGTGGTGATGGTCGCGTCGACCCTCTACCGCCATGGCGTTGAAATCCTGGGCACGCTCGTCGATGGCGTACGATGCTGGCTGGAGCAGAACGATTTCAGATCTCTGGAACAGATCAAGGGAAGCCTGAGCCATCGGAGCTGCTTTGATCCCGCCGCCTTTGAGCGAGCCAATTACACCAAGGCGATATCGTCCTTCCTGAGCGGTGTTCAACCGAACCGCGACCCATCCGGTTCTCCGTTGTGACCGGGGCGCTTCAATCTTGCCGCACCCTACTGACTACTGGTAACGAGATTTCAGCGCGGTGATACCGGCCGCAAGGCTGTTCAGCAATTCATCTTCCGACCCAGATTCGGTCTTGAGCGAGTCAATTGTCACGGGGTCACTCCAATCCATCGGCACTTCAACAATTGCCAAGTGCTGTAACCGTGCTGTTGCCGCTGGATTGATCGATCCGGAACTGGCAAGTCCACCGGGTTGCCACTCCGGCCCTGCGGCACGCGGCGGGCTTGAGCCGACCGAACTGACCGCCACCAGCGCCGACGCAACGCCCGTGTCACCACCACTCGCTGTTGTCTGAGTGGACAAGGCGGCCGGCTCAGAGTTGGATGCCACGGCTGGCGACGCACTGGGCGCAAACGGCCCACCGGCGCCGACGACCAGGATGTTCAACTGGTTGGTGATGCTGGTGGTATTGTTACGAGCGATGATCTGGTCGGCCGAGTCCACCTGGCCGGTACGGTTGAAGTCCGCGACGTTGCTCCGCGTGGCTGGAACGGCCAGATTCGTGGGGTTGTTACGGGCATAGACTTCATCGGCCGAAGTCGTCTGGTAGGGGCCGACAGGGTTTTGCCCCACATCGGCCAGGCCATTGCCAAAGTAGAACACGTAGCTACTGGGCAAACCGGTATTAGTATTCGAGCCGCCCAGCGTGTCGTTGCCTTTAACGACCACCTCCAGCCACAACTTCTGCACGGCGTTATTGGCCCACAGCAACTCGATGCGGTCGCTGCCGCCGGTGCCGGCGCCCGTGCGCGTGGTGACCGCCGTGGGAGCCGTGGCGGTGGCCCACAAGCTGGGCGAGTTATTCCGGCCGTTCTTGAAGATGAAGTCGCTGGCCGTCAGCGCGCCGTGCGGACCCGATATGTCGACCATCAGGCCGTTGATGCCACGGTTGTAGCTGGACACGGCCGTGAACGTGGCCGTGCCGCTGCCGGGCAGATAGGCCGTCTTGTCCGGAGCGATGGCGTTGTCGTCGCTGAAGGTCGCGCCGTTGGTGACGTTCCACTTGCTCGAACCCTTGTAGAACAGGTTGGTCTTGGCGACCGAGCTGTCCAAACGGCGTGTGAGCGTGACGTCGTTGCCGGTGCCGCCGGTGTAGCTGATATTAAACACCTTGCCGCCGACAATCACCCCGGCCCCTTGGGCCAGACCGGCGAAGGTGCCGCTGACGGCGTCGGCGGCGTCGTTGTTGATGATCGTAAACGCCTGGCTGGCGGTGGGCGCGAAGCCGTTCCACAGGTTCGCGCTCAACGTGGCGCCGTTCAGGCTCACCGTGCCGGTCACGTCGACCAACGAGTTGGCCTGCGGGTTGGTGAGCGAGATATCGTCGACCTCAATGCCGAAGGCATCGCTGGCGTTCATGTCGTCGTCGCCCAGGCTGCCGACGATGGCCCAGGAGCTAATGCTCCGCATATTGACGCCGGGCATGCAGGTTTGCACCCCTGCCAGGATCGCCATGATGTTGATCGACAGCGTCGTAAACGTGGTGGTGTTCAATTCGCTGTAGGGGAAGTTGTAGATAAACGTCGAGCCGTCGGTATCGCCGAAGACCATCCAGAACTCGGCGGAACTTGCGCCCGGCAACTTCTTCGCGACTACCTGGAGCTGCTGCATGCCACGCGCGTCGATCGGACTGCCGGGATTCTGGACGTCGAAGACGGCCCCCAGTTCGCTGGCCACGGTGCTGATGGTAACCACGCCGCCGCTCGCGGTGGTATTTCCGAACCACGTTCCCAACGCGCCCGGCGAGGCAAAGCCGGGCCGCCAGGGATTGTACTCGGTCGTCAGGGAGTAGAGCGGGGGTGCGCTCGCGAAGCTCTGGACCGTTACCGCCGACGACGGATTGCCGGTGATGTCGATCCGCAACGTGGAGCTTGAATCCAGCGAGAAGTTGCCGGTAGCCATCGTGCCGACGGTCGGAGGCATCGGCACAATCCCCAGGGGATCGGGCGGCTGTAGCCGGATGGCCCCTCCGACAGTACTGGCAGCGTTGGTCTGGTTGGTGATCGAGTTGTAGAAGCCGATCAGCGAGCTGAACCCTGGCTCAAACGTGGCGCCCGGATCGATGACCGGGTCGGTGGTGCTCATGGCACCCTCGACCTGATAGGAACCCGAGATGTTGTATCCCACGGCGTTGCCGCTCACGGTCGCCCGATCGAGTTGCAGGAAGCTCTGCAGGGGCGTGCGGAACGTGGCCCCGGCGGTGCTCGAGCTGGTGAACGAATAGACAATTCCGACGTCGAAGTGCGTCGCGTCGACGACGACGCCGTATTCGCCGTTCGCGTTGGGCACCACGGTTACCGTGCCGCCCGAGACGTAGGCGTTGGTGAA
>CAZUPX010001051.1:0-2457 GCA_964622155.1 uncultured Planctomycetaceae bacterium
CGCGGCGAGGAAGTCGCGGCCGGACCGCTGGCCACGGCGCGCCATCTGCGCCTCCTGATTCAGAACTATCGCAGTGTCGAGTCGCGCGGCCGCATCGAGCTGCCCGTCCCGTCACGTCAGCGCCCCGATGGCTCGCTGGTCGTGCAGGTAATGCCGGTCAAGGGACTGTTCGACGCACTTGTCTTCTCGGGCTTCAAGGCCCAGAGCTGGCTGGCGCCGCAAGCGACACGCGAAGATCTGAGTCGTCTAGGCGAGCGATTGAAGAACCCTGGTCCCGCGGATTGCGTGCTGGTGTTGGGAGCGGGCAACGTGTCGAGCATTCCGGCCACCGACACGATCTCCAAGGTGTTCCAGGACGGGTGCGTCGTGCTGTTGAAGATGAACCCGGTGAACGACTATCTGGGGCCGATATTCGAGCGACTGTTCGCGCGGCTGGTCGAATTGGGCATCGTGCGGATCATCTATGGCGGGGCTGACGTGGGCGCCGCCGCGGTCAACCATCCGCAGGTCGATGAGGTGCACATCACCGGCTCGATCTATTCGCACGATGCGATCGTGTGGGGTCCGCCAGGTCCCGAGCGAGACCAGCGCAAGGCCCGCCGCGACCCCGTGCTTAAGAAACCCATCACCAGCGAACTAGGCAACGTCAGCCCGTGGATCATCGTGCCGGGCGACTACTCGGAAAAGCAATTGCGGTTCCAGGCCGAGAACGTGGCCTCGTCGATCACCAACAACGCGTCGTTCAATTGCGTGGCCACGAAGGTCATCGTCACCGCGCGCGAGTGGCCGCAGAGACAGCGGTTCTTGGACCTGCTTCAGGAGATCCTGCGTCAGGTGCCGCCGCGGCAGGCTTATTATCCCGGCGCTCGCGACCGCTTTGCTCGCTTTGCCGGACGGCATGCCACCGGTCAAACGGACGGCGCGCTCCCCTGGACGATCGTTCGCGACGCCGACCCGAGCACGGCACCGCATTTGTTCTGCGAAGAGTCATTCGTCTGCGTGTGCGCCGAGTTCGCGCTTGCCGCGGCGGACGATCGCGACTTTCTTAATCGTGCGGTCGACTTTGCCAACGACAGGCTGTGGGGCACGCTCAGCGCCGCGGTCACGGTGCCGCCGAAATTCCGTCGCGACCCGGCCGGCGAGACCTGTTTTCAAAACGCGCTGGCCAATCTACGTTACGGTGCCGTGGGTGTGAATCACTGGCCGGCTTTGGTGTATGCCATGATGAGCCCTCCTTGGGGCGGCTACCCGACCGGCACACTGGCCGACGCGCAAAGCGGCATCGGCTCGGTCCACAATACATTTATGCTCGAAGGCGTGCAAAAGACGGTGCTCGAAGGCCCGCTGACCATCGTCCCCAAACCGTTCTGGTTCCCCACCCACCGCGCCCCCGAGCCGATCGCCTGGCGCGTGATGGACCTGTACGTCAAGCCGTCAGCGTGGAAGTTGCCGGGCTTGATGCTCTCGGCATTACGCGGATAAGGGGGGTTGTCCATGTCAAGCGCTACTCAAACTGCACCGGTCGATACCAAGGTCGTCAGTGGACGCCGCAAGCTGCACTTTCAGAATCTCGACGAGGTGCTGGGCGACGCCGAACGGCTGCACGTTGGCGGCTATCGCCGGCTTGGAAACTGGTCGCTGGGCCGGATGGCAAAACACCTGGCAGCGGGCATGAACATCGGTCTCGACGGCGCGTCGTTCCGTGCTCCCTTGCTGCTGCGGGTCGTCGCCAGAACGTTCTTCAAGAAGCGAGCGCTTCGCCAGATGCAGCCGGGGTTCCGTCTGCCAGCAAAAATTGCCAGGCACGTGGTTCCCGACGAGACGAGTGATGCCGAGGGGCTGGACACCCTGCGAGAATCCATTCGCCGGTGGAAGATCGAGCCGCAGCGACACCCGCAGCCCTTTTTCGGGCCGCTTACGCCCGGCGAATGGGACCAGTTGGTGCTGCGGCACGCCGAGATGCACATGAGCTTTTTGGTGCCCAAGTAGCGACAGCGTCGACACGGGGACATAACTGACGACGTTTCTGCATCCCGTTATTCTTAGTCCCACTCAAACGTAGTTAAGGCACGGTTCGTGCGACGATCGTAAAAGAGAAGAACGCTGCAGCTGCAATCCTCGACGTACGCATACGCAGGCAACCAGCCGACAAACGTGAAATCGGACCCGTCCTCAGCTTGCGGTAGACAATAGAAGTCATCTTCGCCCTGCGGATTGACGAACACGTGCTTTGAGAGCGGGAACAGTCCACCTTCAACCCAGTTACCCCACTCGGATTGGCCTCCAATGAGACGCATCAGGGGAAGAAGACGGGGAAGAAAACGGGTCAGAACGGCTCTGTAGAAAACTCGGATGGTTAAGAGAATCATGACATTGTGGGTGAGAGCCATCAAGCGGAGGTCTCGCGATTGGGATTGGTAGGAGTGCCCGCGGACGTAGGGTAGTTGGTTGCGTTTG
>CAZUPX010001052.1:0-8596 GCA_964622155.1 uncultured Planctomycetaceae bacterium
CGCCACTGCCACCGTGCCCAGGCGGTCGACGATCGAAATAAACGCGAACTGGCATAACACGATCGACATGACATCGACGCCGCCGGGCACGCCGATGCGCAGGATGCGACGCATGAAACTGAAATCGGGCACGAGCAGCCGCCTTTCGATCCGCAGCCCGACCCGGCCGCGCAAAAGCATGCACAGCGGAATGAGCCCGCCGATCGCATGGCCGCATGCGGTGCCGATCGGCAGCGCGTCCCAACCTAGTTCGGGCAGGGGACCGACGCCTAAAAGCAAGGACCACGCCACGGTGACGTTGACCACGTTGACTAGAATCATCGTGACCAGTCCGGTCACCATGTCACCGGCGCCGCGCAGACAGGCGATGCCCACGGCTTCGCACATCATCAAGGGCAACATGGGCACGAGGAACCGAAGGTACCGTGTGGCCAGCGCCGCCGGCTCCCCTTCGAGCTGCAGGACGCCGGCCAGGTAGTCGCCGGCCGCCAGCCCGCAGCAGGTAAAGGCCAGGGCTAGTATGGCGCCGAGCACATACGACTGATTGGTGACGCGATTGGCCGACAACCAGTCCTGCGCGCCGACGAAGCGCGCGGTCATCGCCAGGGCGCCGATCGAGACGAACGTGAACAAGTTGGTCAGCATCCACAGCGCATAGGAGATGACCGTCATGGCCGCCAGGTGAGTGGGGGTCAGATAGTGCCCGGCCAACAGCGTGTCGGAGAATCCGACCAGCATCACCAGGATCTGCTCGGCCAGCACGGGCCAAACCAATCGCAACAGCGGGCGAAGCGTTCCAGGCGTTTCGGTGATCGCAGAGCGCACGCCAGATTACGGAACCGAGGCCGTGTTGAAATTGAACGTGGATGCTGGCGTTGCCCTCTGCCAGTCAGCCCGGCTGGCAACATTAGACCGAATTGAGGTGACCGTCAACTCTAAGGATTGAGGTATTCGCCGCTTATGCAAACAGCTCTTTGACGACCTTGCCGCTGTTGGCGATCTTCATCGGGCGGCCATTGCGGCTGGTGAAGTTGGTGTCGAGCGAGATTCCCAGCGCCTTGCAGGCCGTGGCCATGATGTCTTGCGAAGTGTAAGGCTCGCTGTCCACGTCGGTGCCGTCGGCATTGGTGCGACCGACAGCGATGCCGCCCTTCATGCCGGCGCCACCCAGTGCCACGCTCCAACTGCGGGCCCAATGGTCGCGCCCTGAGTTACCGTTGATGCGAGGCGTGCGGCCGAATTCGCCCATCCAGATCACGGCCGTGTCGGCCAGCATGCCGCGCTGGTCCAAATCCGACACCAGCGCGCTCATGGCCTTATCCAACTCCGGCAGCTTCGTATCCGACAACGTACGGAAGTTGTTCATGTGCGTGTCCCAGCCACCCAGGTCGACCTCGACAAACGGCACGCCTTGCTCGACCAGTCTGCGGGCCATCAGGCAGCCGCGGCCGAAGGAACCCTTGCCATACTGCTCGCGGACCGACTCATCCTCCTTCTCGACCTTGAAAGAGTCCATCTGCTTGCTGGTCATCAAGCCGACTGTCTTTTCCAGCACGTTGGCGTGGTCCTGGGCGGATTGGCCGCGGTCCTGTTTGACGAAACTCTTTTCCAGCGAGGCCAGCACCTGCATCCGTTGATCGAGTCGATAGGGGTCGATACCCATCTTCAAATTGCGGACGTTGCCGTCGGAACCCACGACGAACGGCGCGTACGTCATGCCCAGAAAGCCGGGCCCCACGCTGCCCCCGCCGACCGCGACAAACGGCGGAATTTGCAGTTCGAGTTGTTTGGTTTGTTCGGAGAGCATGTGGCTAATGACCGAGCCGTAGCCGGGATGCTCGACGTTTGGATTGGGCGCGTAGCCGGTGTGCATGTAGTAGCGGCCGCGATTGTGGTCGGCCTCGCGCGTGCTCATCGAGCGTACGATCGACAGATGGTGCATCTGCTTGGCCACCAGCGGCAGATGTTCGCAGATCTGCTCCGCGCCGGAGGTGCCGATGGGCTGGAACGGCCCGCCGGTGGGCGCACCGGGCTTGAGGTCCCAGATGTCGATCGTGGCCGGCCCACCACCCATCCACAGCATGATCGCAGCCTTGTGCCGTTTCTTCAGGTCGGCGGCGTTTGCCCGCAGCGCCTGCGCGAAGGTCATGGCCGGCACGACCAGCGCCGAGCTGGCGGCCAGGTGCGCAAGAAAGTGGCGGCGAGTCATTCCCGAGGGGACGATCGAAACGCTCATGTTCGGCTCCCGGATTGGGGCGAGCTAATGGTTCAAAATAAATTCGTTGCTGTTCAGCACCGCCCACCATACGTCGGCCAGGGCCGCCACGGCGTCTCCCTTTCGAAGTGCCAATAGTTCATTGGCCAGGGAGACTTCCTGCGCGGTCGGTTTGCGTGCCAGGGCGGCCAGGTACAAATGGTTGATCTTGGCGGCGTTGTTGATCTTTGCATCCGTGGCGATGCGGTGCAAGAAGCTGCCCGGCTGCACTTCCGTGGCTTTGTTGATCATTTCGCCGTTCATCATCATCAACGTCTGCGGAATCGTACCGTTGAAGGTCGTTGTTTCCTCGTTGTCGTCGGTGCCGAAGGCCAGCGTAAACTGCTTAAGCCAGTCTCGCTTCGTGGCTTCCTGTTTTGCGTAGTCGCCCTGCGTATTGTGGGCTTCCGTGGCCACCAACAGCGATTCGTACAGTTCCTCGGCCCGCATCTGCCGCAGGTAAAAGCGGCTGAACAGTGGCCGCTCGCCCAGCGCCGGATCGTCTTTCTTGTTGCGCGGCCCGGTCTTGCTCGACAGCGAATAGGGCTCGCTCAAAAGTATCCAACGCATCAGCTCCTTCTGGTTATAGCTATGCGTGCGAAACTCGGCGGCCAGGGCTTCGAACAGCTCCGGATGGCTCGCTGGATTGTGCGGGCCCAGGTCGTCGATCGGCTTGGTGAACCCGTAACCTAGAAAATGGGACCACAAGCGATTGACCTGCGCTCGAGCCAGGTACTCGGAGCCAACGACCAGTCCGGCCAGCTCGGTCCGCCGGTCGACGTCGGTCACGAAGCCGCTTGGGCTTTTGAGCTTCGTGCCGTCGACAAACACCGGATAGGCGGCCTTCGACAGCCCATTGCGCAGCTCGTAGAACAGCGCCGCTTCCTCGGGCCGATTGTTCTCGCCGGCGAAGTCCTGATTCACCAGCTCGATCGACTCGATGTCGCGTCGACCGGTTTCAAAGCGACGCAGCGCACGAGTTTGGCGGAAGAATGCGTTCAGCTCCCAAAACTGATTCTGCTTCCATTCGTTGAACGGGTGGTTGTGGCACTGGGTGCATTGCACCTGCAAGCCCAGGAAGATCTGCGAGCTCTTGGCCGTGGCCTGCACGCCGTTTTCTTCCAGGTTACCGGCCAGGAAGTTCACAAATCCGTTGAATCCCTCCTCGCCCGGCTTGCTGACCCCCTTGGCCGCAATTAACTCGTAGACCATCTTGTCGTAGGGCATGTTTCGCACCATGGCGCGGCGCACCGCTTGCTGCAAGCCTTCGCGGTTGACAAGCGTGCGGCGCTCGGTCCCCCCGCTGCGACCGATCAGCATATTGGTCCACAGCGTGGTCCAGTTGCGAGCGTACTGGTCGACATAATCTTCGCCCAGCAACCGGGCAACCTGCCGACTCTTTCGCTGTGCGGCTGGTCCGTCGCTAAACCGTTTCAACTCATCGACCGAGGGAATGCGGCCCAGAACGTCCAAGAAGGCGCGCCGACACCATTCGCCGTCGCTGGCCGCCGCCGAGGGGGTCACCTTGGCGCCTTCCCACTGCCGGCGGAGATGCTCGTTGACGAGGGCAACCTGCGCGGATTCCGCGGGCGAAGTCTTTGCGACGGCACGGCCCGGCGACTCGGGAGCCTCGGCGGCCCACGCCGACGCGCTTGCAAAAACCAGGCAAACCGGCAGACATGCCTCGCGCGCAACGACGATCACGCAGCGCGCAAAGCGCACTGGCAACGAGGTGGCGAGTCGCTGCTTCGATGGCATGCGGCCCAACGATTCGTCTTTCAAGCGAGTCCCTGCTGGCTATCTCTCGCTTTACCTGGTGGGCAAGATCCCGAAAGGTAAGTGCATCCCCGACCTCGGATGCCGCCACTTACATGGCGTTTGGCCAGCGTGCATTAGGAATCGGGTTGTTGGCAAGTTTTTATTTCCCGCCAGGGTCTCGTTTGGCATACCCCCAAATAGAGTTGTATTATTATGATACATGTGTTCGATTTTGCAACACCATAATGCAACAGGCGAGTTGGACTCGAGGACCGCACTCGAATCCAACTCGCCATGTTAAAGACGGAAACTTGCCTCTTCGTGAGCTGCTACGCGCCTTTTCTTCTCTGTTCCAAAGAGATCGTAACAGCCCTATTCCTAAGCATTTCCGTCGACTAGTTGCTTCCGCCTCTTCTGCTAACCGGCCCCGAAATTTGCTCTTCCCTGTTCCGGCCCCGGTAAGCCGCACCGTACGGCGGTGAGCTGCCTCTCCCAATCCCGATTGGACGTAATGCAAACCGCGCGCCGTGAGGCGGATTGCGAGAGATATGCCGCGTAACGTCAAGCTGTTTCGCGCAATTGGACGTGATGCAGGCGACTGTAGAGGCCGCAGCGCGCCATCAATTGATCGTGCGGGCCGAGGTCGGCAATTCGGCCCCCTTCGAGCACGGCAATCCGGTCGGCCAAGTCCAAGGTCGCCAGCCGATGCGTGACAATCACGGTCGTGCGATTCCGCGTGAACTGTTCCAAGACCCTGTGGATCAGTTGCTCGCTTTCCAGGTCGATCTGGCTGGTGGCTTCGTCGAGGATCAGGATCGCGGGGTCGCGCAGGATAGCGCGTGCCAGTGCGATCCTCTGTCGCTGGCCGCCCGACAGGCGGCCACCCCCCGGTCCCACAGCGGTCTCGTACCCATGTTCCAACTTTTGCTCGATGAATTTGTGTGCGTGGGCCTGCCTGGCGGCTTCGATGACCGCTTCTCGATTGGCGTGGGGACAGCCGTAGCGGATGTTGTTGAACACCGTGTCGTCGAACAGCACGGTTTCCTGCGTGACGATGCCGATCTGACGGCGCAGGTCGCGGAGCCGTACGTCGCGCAGATCGATACCGTCGAGCCGCACGCTGCCCGAGACGGGATCGAAGAATCGGGGGATCAGATTCGCCAGCGTGGTCTTGCCGCAACCGTTGGGTCCGACTAACGCCAGCGTCTCGCCAAACGGAATTCGCAAGTCAATATCTTCCAGCACTCGCTGCCCAGCCGAGTAGCCAAATGACACACCCTCGAACACCAGCTCGCGGTGATGTCGCACGAGTGCCGTGGGTCGAGGCGAATCGCAGACCTTCGGCTCGCGGTCGAGCAATTGATACACACGCTCGGCCGAAGCGGCCGCGCGTTGCAAGCGATTGAACACCTCGGTCAATCGCCGCGCGGGATCGCTGACGCCGGCCAACATGCCGTAAAACGCCATCAGCGCGCTGAGCGACAGCGGCTCCTCGCACATCTTGATACCCAGCAGGTGCGTCTGTTTCGTCATCACCAGGTAAGTGCCGAACAGAATTGCCAGGCAGATGGTCGTGATGCCCATGATCTCCGTCACGGGACCGACCAGGCCGTCGAACAGAGCGATGCGCATTGACTTGCGGTAGAACTTTTTGCTCGTGGCATGAAATCGGCGCCGCTCGAAGCGTTCCATCGTGAAAGCCTTGACGACCTTGATGCCGCCGAACGATTCGGCCAGGATGCCGTACAGCAAAGACATTTCCTCAAGCGCCTTGCGATTAGCGCGCTTCAGCGTCTTTGCCAGGCGGCTGATCAAGAAACCCGCCACCGGGGCGAGGATCAGGGACAACAGCAACAACTGCCAGCAGATGTAGGCTGCTACCACGAAGCAGGCGATCATCTTCAGCGGTTCGCGCATGGCGCGACCAAACAGCGTCTGAATCCCGCCCGCCACGCTGTCGACGTCGTTGGTAAAGCGCGACAGCAGGTCGCTCGTGCCGCTCTCGGTGAACGTGGCCAGGTCCATCCGCAGCGTGCGGCGGTAGAACTGTTTTCGCAGGTCAAACGTGGCCAGTTGCGACAGCCGGTCAGCCAACACCGATCCGATGGTCATGAACGAATCTTTGACGATCGTCGCCACTAGCAACAGGCCAACCAACACCGCTAGCGTGCGGAAGGGGTCCTGGGGCAGATACGCGTCGACCCAGGGCTTGATCCAACGAAAGCGCCACAGGCTCTCTTCGGCGGCCTCGCGGCTCGAAACCGCGCTGGCCAGTTGTCTCTGAAGTGCGCCTGCGCTGCCGGGTACAGCCTCAGCAAGCTCGACCCGCAGCCGACGCTCTTCGGTCGTGTAGCCGTCGATCAACTGCTGTGACTCGGCGATCTTCTTGTCGACCCGCTGGCTGAGGTTTTTGTCGTTGCCGATAACCTCAACCAACGGATACAGCACGCTGATGTTCGCGCTCCACAGCACCGCCACGACCACCGCGCAGCCAAAAGACGCTGCCACGGTCCCGTGATAGTGCAGCGCCAGCCGCACCGTGCGCGCGAAGTGGTCCATCCTTGAAAGCCTGTAGGCGCAAGTGTCGTGGGTGAGCCCGGAGGGGTTTAGCCGCCGGGCACGCGAGCCGAAGTCGGCCTCTTGTAGCAGATTGCCGGCCAAGGGCCAAGGTCCGCTCGATTGCAGGTGCGGCAAGACTTTATGGGGGTGTAGCTGAAGTCGCCAGACTTCAGTGAAGGTGCGCCTGAATTCTGGCGAATTCAGCTACGTGCCAGGATTTCTTGCCACACCCTCGATTGCAGGTTGCCGTCCCGTTTCGCATGCCAGCGTGCTAGCGGCCGTTTGCTGGCGCGCCTGCGATCTGCTCGCTCGTAAACCCGTGCGGCCTGTGCGCATTGGTCCGCTTAGGCGAGAGCTGCGCATGGTTCTCAAGATAACGATTTGCTGAACTTTGCGGATTGTGCGGCCGATAGTCCCCTGTAGGTGCTCCGTCACTGTGTTAGGCGGTCGGCGCCAAACGAGTCGCCCGCGTCCAACGACGTCGAGCTTACGATCCGGGGGGGCTTCGAGCTGGGGGCTGTTTGCGCATCCGTGCAGCATGCCACAGACAGCCCACAAGCGAGAAAGGAATCGAGCGATATGAAACGTGCCATTTTGGCCTTGTCGGCCCTGGTATTGGTGGCCAGCAGCACGGGCTGCTGTTGCTTCGACAGATTGTTTTGTTGGGGTTGCCGCGGCGGCGGCTGCCCTTATGGCGGATGCGGCGGTGAAGGCTACTACGGCAACGAAGGTCCTGGCTGCGGCGGTGGCGGCTGCTCAGATTGCGGCAATTACGGCGGCGGCTCCGGCGGCATGGGCGGCCCGTCGGGCTACTCCGGACCTGTCGAGCGCGGCGGCTATCCGCCGCGCGCCGTGGCGCGACGCCGTCCGGCGGCCGGCCATCCGATGGCCCACCAGCGCCGCGATGCCGGAGGCGAATACGAGTTTGCCGCGGGCCCGCCAACCGGTGGCACCACCTATCCGTACTACACCACTCGCGGTCCGCGCGACTTCCTGGCCCGAAACCCGCGAGATATCGGTCCCTAGTGAATTCGTCACAGACGCCTGGTCGAATCGTCGATCGACTCACAGGGCCAGCCGCAAGTCATGCACCAAGCGCATGCAAGCGGCTGGCCCTTGTTTTTTGTGCTCTGTACCCGTGAAAACCTGATACTGCGTCTCATCATCGCGGCCCGCGCGCGATACCGCGCTTGCAGTTTTCCCGCGTTGGTGTTTCTCTATCGGATAGATTAAACACGCAGCCGTGGGCTCGCGCGCAATTCATCAGCAGGAGACTTTCATGCTCAGCAAAACCGTTCAAGACGCCATTAACGAGCAGATCAATAACGAATTGAGCTCGTCGTACTCGTACCTGGCCATGTCGGCCTATTGCGAGCGCGAGAGTTTCCTGGGCTGCGCGAAGTGGCTCCGCGTGCAGAGCCAGGAGGAGTATGCGCACGGCATGCGGCTGTTTGATTTCGTGTTGGCACGGGGTGGCACGGTGAAACTCAAAGCCGTGCCCGAGCCTGACGCAAAGTGCAAATCCGTGGCTGCGGTTTTCGAACAGGCCTTGGAGCAAGAGCAGCAGGTGAGCAAGCAGATTGACGGGTTATACGAGTTGGCCATGCGCGAAAAGGCCTTCGCGGCCCTGGTCGAGCTGCAATGGTTTATTACCGAGCAGGTCGAGGAGGAACGCACGGCCCGCGAAATCGTGGCCAAATTCCACCTGCTCAAAGACGATCCGGCCGCGCTACTGGACTTGGATCGCGAGCTCGGGGGCCGCACGTCGTCCGGCGGTGGCGGCACAACGCCGACCGCGTAATGCTCGGCGCGACGCTAAACGCCGATGGCACCAGCGCACGGCTAACACCTTGACTCGATTCGTGGGCAACGCCGGCTGGGGCGCCATGGATCTCCAATTCCCCCCACGGTCGATGGCCGCCAGAATCGTACGGCTCACCTATCCTTTGCGAAGCACATCCTCGCGGAAACCTGGGAAACGCGATTCGTGCCCGGGTTCAAGGGGAACCGCACCGGCTGGTGGAA
>CAZUPX010001053.1:0-4168 GCA_964622155.1 uncultured Planctomycetaceae bacterium
CAAATCGAGGCGATTCTTCGCTTGACGCGCACCTATCATCTGTGGCACGAGACTGACGTCACGGTGCCAATGACGTGGAAACAGGGAGCGAACGTGCAATATCTATTGCGCAAGGGCCGGCTCACGCGCTGTCGCAATGGATTGGAAAAGCGGGCGCTTTGGAATCTCGCGATCCGAATCGTCGGACAACCGGCCGAGCCCGGCGCAGTCGAGCGCTTGGTGCGCGGGCGGCTCGACCGGAGTGCATCAGAGCCGCCGGAAATCGAAATCCTGTTTCTGCCCGGCGCGGGCAATTTCAGCGGTCGGGCGGAGTGCAACGTGTTGGTCGCGCTCGATCCGTCGGCGGTTGGCTCGCCGGCGGCGCGGCGCGCCCACCTGACGATCACTCCCTGCTCGGGGGCCAAAGCGGCCTCCCCGTCGCCCATCGAATCGGATCAATTCTGGCAAGCGCTCGGAAAAGTCGCCTGAAAACGGCGCGCCAAACGCGAGCGAATCTCTATTGCTCGATCCCCCGCCGCTCGTCGATAATCCCGCCCTTCGGCCGATGGATTGGCCGGCGGTGCTAGCACTTGCGCGCCCGAGAATTTCTCCGGCGCCGACGAACGGATTCGACATGAGTGCGAACGACCTCTTGCAAGTATTGGAAGGATTGGGCCGGCCCAAGCTGATGGTCTTGGGCGACTTGATTCTGGATCGATACACCTGGGGCAACGCCGAGCGGATCAGCCAGGAAGCGCCGGTGGTCGTGCTGCGTGCCGACGGCCGCGAGGCGCGGCTGGGCGGCGCGGCCAACGTCGCCAACATGCTGGCCGGTCTCGATGCCCAGGTGACTTGCTGCGGCGTGGTGGGTCACGACGACGCCGGCGCCGAACTAGCACAGTTGCTCTCGGACGCCCCGGCCAATTGCGAGCTGGTGCTGCGCGACGAGCAGCGTCCGACCTCAGTCAAGGAACGCTTCATCGGTCGAGCCAGCAGCCGGCATCCGAGCCAAATTCTGCGCGTCGACCGCGAGAGTTGCGAACCGCTGTGCGGCACGCTAGAAGCACAGCTCATCGAAAGGATCGCGGCCCAGCTTCCGCATCACGACGCCTTGTTGATCTCCGACTACGGCAAGGGCGTGTGCACGCCGTGGCTGCTAAAGGCCACGATCGAGGTGGCCAAGCAGGCCGGCGTGCCCGTGATGGTCGACCCCAGCCGCACGTCCTCGTTGAGCTATTATCGCGGCGTCACGGTGATCAAGCCCAATCGCATCGAGGCCGAAGTGGCCACGGGGCGCAAGATCGTCTCCACGCCCGACGCCCTGGCCGCCGGACGGCAGCTTTGCCAGGAGTTGGCGGCGCAAATGGCCCTGATCACGCTGGACCGCGACGGGATGATGCTGGTCAAGCACGACGGAACGGGCGAAATCTTCTCCACGCGAGCTCGCGCTGTTTACGACATCACCGGCGCCGGCGACATGGTGATGGCGATGGTCGGCCTGTGTCTGGCGGCAAACTCGGATCCGGCAGACGCGGTGCGGTTGGGCAACGTGGCCGCCGGCCTCGAAGTCGAACGGTCCGGCGCGACGGTGATTCGCCGCGACGAGATTCGGGGCGAGCTCCTCTCGGGCCGTGGCGCAGAGGCGCAGAAGATTATTTCTAGCGATCAGGCCGTCAGACTGGCCGAGAAGTATCGCCGCCGCGGCGAGAAGGTGGTCTTTGCCAATGGATGTTTCGACTTGCTGCACGTGGGCCACGTGACGCATCTCGCCGAAGCCGGCGTCCTCGGCGACGTGCTGATGGTGGGGATCAACAGTGACCAGAGCGTCCGACGCTTGAAAGGGCCACAGCGACCGGTGGTCAATCAACACGATCGAGCGACGATGTTGGCGGCGCTCGCGTGCGTCCAACACGTAATCATCTTCGACGAAGATACTCCGCACGCGCTGTTGCGCGCCATTCGACCCGACGTGCTGGTCAAAGGCGGCAGCTACGCGCCCGGCCAGGTTGTGGGCCATGAAATCATCGAGGCCTATGGTGGCACGGTGCTCGTGACCGGAATCGTCGACGGTGTCTCCACGACGAATCTCTTGGCAAGCATCGCAGGCGGGCCAGGGAGCGACGAAGACAATCATGACCAAATGCGAAAAGCAGGCTAGTCAAGCGCAGGCAGCCCTCGGTTGCAAAACGTCATGAAACAAAAGCTCACCGTCATCATTCCCTGCAAGAACGAGCGGATGAATATCCGCCCCTGCATCGAGAGTGCCAAGCGCGTCGCCGACGAAATCCTGGTGGCCGACTCAGGCTCGACCGACGGCACGCTCGACATCGTCCGCCAGATCGGCGGATGCCGGATCGTCGAGCGAGAGTACATCAATTCCGGAAATTTCAAGAACTGGGCCATTCCCCAAGCCGCGTGCCCTTGGGTGCTGATTGTCGACGCCGACGAGCGCGTGACCGAGGCCCTGGCGGCCGAAATTGCCACGCTGCTGTCCGGCGCTCCGAAGCGCGACGGATTTCACATCTATCGCGCCAACTACTTCCTGGGTCACCGTATTCATTTCAGCGGGTGGGGCTGGGACAAGGTGCTGCGATTGTTCCGCCGCGACTTGGGCCGGTACGTGGGCGAAAGCGACCATGCCGAAGTCGAAGTCGCGTCGGGACGTGTTGGCCATCTGCGTGCCTGTTTGCAACACTTCACGTACTGGACCTATGAGCAATACTTCCGCAAGTTCGACCGCTACACGTCGCAGAGCGCTCACAACAAGCACGCTGCCGGCAAGCGAGCCAGCTACGTCCGGATGTTTCTCAGTCCCCCGCTACGCTTCGTGCACTGCTACGTGATCCGGCTTGGATTTCTCGACGGCCTGGCCGGGCTGCAAGTGTGCGCGCTCACGGCCATGTCGTCGCTCGTCAAGCAGCTCAAACTGTGGGAGCTGCGGCAGGCACTGCCTCAACCCGACCCGGAAGCCGCGTTTGAAGAAGCACGCAACCGCGCCGACCGGCGGGCGGCCTGAGCTGCAACCCAGATACCGCGATCAACAACCGATTCGAGGACTTCAGCGTGGAAGATCAAACCGAAGCTCTCGAGCGGATTCTCCTGGTACGGAACGATCAGGTCGGCGACCTGGTGTTGACGCTGCCAGCCATGGAGGCGGTGCGCCTATCTTGGCCGCGTGCCCACATTACGGCGCTGGTGAGTGCATACACGAGCCCCCTGTTGCACCGCAGCCCTTACGTCAACGAAGTGCTCGTCGACGACCCGGCCGAGAGTCCCTGGCGGTTGGCCCGCAAGTTGCGACCGATGCACTTCGACGCGGCGCTCGTTTTCAATACCAACAGCCGTAACTGCCTGGCCGTGTGGCGCGCCGGCGTTGGGCGCCGCGTGTTCTGGGCCTATAAGCCGGCCGGGTTCCTGCTGGGCAATCGTCGCGTGAAGCTGCATCGCAATCGTCCTGCGGTGCACGAAGCTGAGTTTGCACTGGCGTTCGTGCGGCGGCTGGGAGTTCAAGTCGACCTGGCGAGCCTGTCGCCCCGACTTGAAATCGACCAGGTCATCCGGCAACGCGTGGCGGCCCGCATTTGCTCAGACTTGGGTGAAGACGGCCCACTGTTCGGCGTTCATCCGGGCTGTGGCCACAGTGCTTACAACTGGCCCCCGAGTAATTACATCCAACTCGTTCGCGAGTTGTCGCGGCACGCTCGCGTGATGGTTACCGGCAGCCCGTCGGAACGTCCGTTGCTAGCGAGAATCCGCGCCGGGCTCGATAACGAGTCTCGCGGTCGCGTGGCGTTTTACTCCGACTTCGAACTACCCGAGCTTGCGGCGGCGATCGCCGAGCAAACAGCCTTGACCGCGTGCAGCACGGGTCCGATGCACCTGGCCGGTATCCTGGCCACGCCGGTTGTCGCGCTGTTCAGCCCGCATCCGGCCCATGCGCATCAAAAATGGGCTCCACTGGGAACGGGGCACACGCTGCTTGTTGCACCGTTGGAAGCGGATGAGGATCGGCAAGTGCCGTCGCATCAGGCCACCCCCGTCATGAGTCGCATCCGCGTGCCGCAAGTGGTCGAAGCCAATCTTCGATATGCCCGCTGGGCTACGGACAAAAGACACAAGGCCGCGTAGGAGCGTTGCCGATGAGCCGTTACCGTTTATTCGACCGCAGTCACCTTCAGCTCAAGGACTT
>CAZUPX010001054.1:0-3279 GCA_964622155.1 uncultured Planctomycetaceae bacterium
ACCTGCGAAGGCAGCGAGTGGACCGCCTCGAGCTTCTTGGCCAGCACGTCGTCGATCGCCACGATTACGTCGGGCGTGAAGGGATTGGGCTTCTGAAAACCGTCGGAGTAGTAGAAGAAGACCGGGTTGTTTTCCAGCGGCGGCGTGTCGGGGCAAAAAAACGGGACCGTGACCATAAACGCCGCGTCCTGCACCAGCACGCCCGTGTAGCGATGGTCGGGATGATAGTCATTTGGGCGGTGCGACATGACGACGTCCGCCTTCCAATTGCGAATCTGGCGTGTCAAAGTCCGGCGGTTCTCTAACGTCGGCAGCAGCTCGCCGTCGTGAATGTCGAGCACTTCAGTTTCGATACCTAGCAACTTCGCGGCCGCTTTGACCTCAGCCGTGCGGCGCTGTGCCAACGGCCCGCCGGCTATCTGCCAGTGCCCGATGTCGCCGTTGGTGACGGAGACGAACTTGACGTGGTGCCCCTGCTTCGCCCACAGCGCGGCCACGCCGCCCGCCTTGAACTCGGCATCATCAGGATGGGCCCCGAAGCAGATGATCCTCAGTTTCCCATCCGGTCCTTCGGCGCGACACGGCGTCGGAAAAGCCCCCGTCGACGCCAACAAACAAGCGCCCAGCGCCAACACCCGCAGTACCGCACGGTCGATCATTTTCATTTCTAATTCCCCATGGAAATCCCGGAATGGTTACGTGCTCCGTGTGTCGTTGAGGACCGCATTGTACTTGGCCGCCTGCTCCAGACTATCACCCGGCTCCCGACTCACAGAAAGCCGGCATTGGGCGCCGGTTGCAATCGTTCGCCGCCGTCGATAAGGTTGAACCTGCCGCCGGTCCCCTACCGCTCGAGGTTTCGATGTTCCGCTCAACTGCCCTCCTCGGTGTGTGCGTCATTACGGCGCCGCTGGCCCTCAATGCTGTCTGGGCCGGCGAGGGGGACGTCAAACCGACACCACCGCCCGCGGCCGCGGCCGCCGCGGCACCGTCGCCGGGTCACTCCCTGCACGGCGAGGCGTTCAACGAAGGCCCGCGGCAGAAGGCGTATCTGATGGGCGGGACGGGCAACGCCCACCTGGCGATCACGACCAAGGTCCCGCTGGCCCAGCAATTCTTCGATCAAGGCCTGGGCCAGTTGCACGGCTTCTGGTATTTCGAGGCCGAGCGCTCGTTTCGCCAGGTAGCGGCGCTAGACCCCGACGCCGCTATGGCCTATTGGGGCATGGCCTTGGCCAACACGAACAACGAAAAGCGAGCCAAAGGCTTCCTCGAAAAAGCGACTCAGAAGAAATCCGCCGCCGGCCCGCGCGAGATCGCATGGATCGACGCCCTGGCGGCGAGTTATGCCGGCAGCGACTCGACCGAACGGCGCCGCAAGTACATCCGCGACCTGGAAACACTCGTCCAAGACGATCCGAATGACGTCGAGGCCAAAGCATTTCTGGCGCTCCAGATTTGGAAGAACGGGAGTTGGATGACTGAAAAGGCAAAACAGCTTCCGATCGTCAGTCATCAGGCCGTCGACGCCTTGTTAGATCAGGTGTTTTCCATCTCGCCAATGCACTCGGCGCACCATTTTCGGATTCACCTGTGGGATGAAGAGAAGGCCGCCCGAGCATTGGTCTCGGCATCGCTGTGCGGCCAGTCGTCGCCGGCGATTGCCCACATGTGGCACATGCCAGGGCACACGTTTTCGAAGCTGCACCGCTACGCCGATGCTGCCTGGCAGCAAGAGGCCTCGGCCCGAGTTGACCATGCGCACATGATGCGAGACCGAGTCCTGCCCGACCAGATCCACAATTACGCCCACAACAACGAGTGGCTCATTCGCGACCTGGCGTTTGTGGGCCGAGTGCACGACGCGGTCGACCTGGCCAAAAACATGATCGAGCTGCCGCGCCACCCGAAATACAACATGGTGGCGAAGAAAGAAGGCAGCGCACGATTCGGCTACACGCGGTTGGCTGACGTTCTCACACAATATGAGCTTGGCAAGGAGATTGTTGCCCTGTCGACGACTCAGTACATCGCAGCGACCAAGGACGACGCCGACGAAAAGCTCAAGCAGCTACGGATGCTGGGGCTGGCGGCGCAGGATAACGCTGAGGAGCTTCGCAAACAGATCGCGGCGCTCGAGGCACTTTTGGCGCAGGAGCGAACCGAGCGTCTGGCGGCCATCGACAAAGCGGAGACCAAAGCCCGCAAAGAGAAGAAGTCGAAAGCCGATGCCGCCAAAGCGGTGACCGAGGCAATGGAGCCGCACCACGCGCGGATTCACAACATCGAGCCGGTGATCGGCGAGTTGAAGGGCTATCTGGCACTGGTCACGGGCAAGATGGCCGAAGCGCGGCAGCAGTTCGACGAAGTCAAGGAGAATGCGACGATCCGCCGCGACCACCTGGCTCGCGCCTTTTCGCTGGCCGGAGATCACGCGCAGGCCGAAACACTGGCTCGCAAAGCAGTCGACGACGGACCCGGCGAGGTCTATCCGCTGGCTGTCCTGATTGACGTGCTGCATCGTGCAGGCAAAAAGCAGGACGCAACGGCGCAGTTCGAAAAGTTGCGCTCGCTGGCGGCGCCAGCCGACCTCGACGTGCCAGTGTTCCAGAGGCTGGCGCCCATTGCCACGGAGCTTGGCTGGCCGGCCGACTGGCGCATCAAGGCCACCGTGGGCGACGTCGGAGTGCGCCCCGACCTGGCAAGCTTGGGACCGTTTCGCTGGCAGCCGACTCCGGCCACAAGTTGGACCGTGGCCGGCATGGACGGCACTGCGCTGTCGCTCGATACGTTTCGTGGCAAGCCGGTGATCGTGATCTTTTTCCTTGGCTCGGGCTGCCTGCACTGCGTCGAGCAACTTCACAAGTTCACCGCCCTGGTAAGCGACTTCGCGGCAACGGGCATCTCGCTGGCGGCCATCAGCAGCGAGAGTCTCGAGTCTCTGCGTGCAGCAAAGGACAAGCTCGCGCCCAAGGAGACCATCTCATTCCCGTTGGCGGCGGACCCCGAGCTGGCCGTGTTCAAGGCCTATCGAGCCTACGACGATTTTGAGAACATGCCCTTGCACGCGACTTATCTAATCGACGAGCAGGGCCTGGTTCGTTGGCACGACATCAGCTACGAACCGTTCCTCGACGTGAAATTCCTGCTGGAAGAATCGAAGCGGCTGCTGGGGCGATAGGGCGTGCCGGCGCTGTGATCGAATTGATACACGATGCAGGCCGTCGCAGACAGGATTTGCGTGAGCTATTAGTACGCAAGGCGCGCAAGATGAACTTG
>CAZUPX010001055.1:0-2264 GCA_964622155.1 uncultured Planctomycetaceae bacterium
CGCAGCCGATCGTCGTGGCACAGCCCGCGGTCGTCTCCGTAACCCAGCCCAACAGCCAAGCACAAGGTTTGGCCGCCTTCTACAGCGCCCGCGCGATGTTCAGACGCGGCGACTATCCGATGGCGCTCGCCGAGGCCAATCGCGCGATCGCGCTATTGCCCAACGATTCCCTCGTGCACGAGTTTCGCGCTTTGTGCCTGTTTGCCATGCAGGACTACCAGCAGGGCGCCGCGGCCATCCACGCGGTTTTGACATCCGGCCCCGGCTGGGACTGGACAACGGCGGGCGGACTGTATGCCGACGTGAATGTCTATGCGGCGCAACTGCGCGACTTGGAATCGCATTGCGATCAGAACCCTGACGCAGCCGCGCCGCGATTCCTGCTGGCGTATCACTATATGCTATGCGGTCACTATGAACAGGCGGCGGCCGAGCTCGAGATCGTCGCGGAGTTGCAGCCCAACGACCAGCTTGCCGCTCAACTGCTCAAGGGACTCAGGAGTCCGGCTCAAGACGAACGACGGCCAACGCCACCCCCTGCTCCGACGCCAGCCAAGGGCGTCGATGTCAGCGAAATCGTGGGATCCTGGAAGGCCAAGCGGACCGACGGCTCGAAGTTCGAGCTGATCTTGACCGACGACAACAGGTTCAACTGGAAGGTCACCGGCCAGGCCAAACAGCAAGAGCTGGCCGGCACCTACACGCTGGCTGACAACTACTTGATCCTCTCAGCGCCCCAGCAGAGCGACCTGATCGCTCAGGTGGCGCTGGAGACACCCGAGCGGATGAAGTTCAAGTTGGCCGGCGGCAGCCCCGACGATCCAGGCCTGACCTTCACCAGATAGCCGGCCGCGCGCGAGTCGGTGCCTCAACTGACCGTCATCGTCGGTATCGTGTAGGCCGCTACCGGTGCGGGCATGCCGTAGTGATAGCCCTGCCCCAGTTGGAAACCCATCTCGCGACAAGCGTTTCCCTCTTCGGCGCACTCGACGCCTTCAGCCAGAGGGATGACGCCTAGCTCAAGAACCAGGTGAACCAGGTTGGCAAGCATCTGCTGCCGATCGGGCGACGCTCGATGGATGTCGTGGATCATCTGTCGATCGAACTTGAGATAGTGGGGCCGCACTTCGGCCAACTCGCAGAGGCGGGCCTGTCCGGCTCCAAAATCATCAAACGCCAGACGCATGCCCAGCTCGTCCAGACCCGCGCGCAGCTTCTTCATCGTCGAGACGTCGGTCACCGCGGCTTCATGAATTTCGACGGTGATCGGTTGCGACAGCGCGAGCTGCCGCATGGCGGCCATCACTTCCAACAGCTTATCGTCGGCCAGTTCCATCGGATGCGTGTTGACTAACACGTGCGGCGGCTCGGGAAACATGGCACTGGTACGGACGCCTTCGATGCGCATCAGCCGGCTCAGCTCGACTTCCATGTTCAGTTGAGTCGCGGTGTAGAACATCGCGGCCGGGGTCTCCAGCCCGACCAGGCGGCTGCGGCTAAGGATTTCATACGCGATAGTCCGGTTGTCACGCAGATCAATGACTGGTTGAAAATAAGATATCAGAGCTCGCTCGTTCAGAAGCTTATCAAACTGCACGAGCCCCAAAGCGCGGTCGCAGACGTCCTCTTGAATCGTCCGCGAATCCGATTCCCTCGATTGCCAACCGAGCCGAAATGGCATATCGGCAAACTGAATCAAATCATCCGCGCGAACCTCGATTCGCTCGGAAATCCGATCGCCGTTGACGTACGTTCCATTCGTGCTGTGCAAGTCTCGTAGAAAAAGCGCACCTCCTTCAACCACGAATTCGGCGTGCAGGCTGGAAATCGATCGCCGAGCGAGCGACAAGCTGAGATCAGACCGTCTGCCGACGTAAAATGGCATCGGTCGCAGCGGAATGCCGCATGGGCGTTCGCCCTGGCCCAATCGTCCGGTCAAAATCCAATCGGAATTCATTCTCTGGCCTCTTTCAACGATTGCCGACGCAGTCTGGAAGTAAAAAGTTTAATCGCTGTCCGGGCTGCCAGCCGACATGTCATGCCACGGGACGTCGATCCGCGTATGCAGACGGTTGGCGATTTCAACAAGAGCGGGGCGGTGGTCGACCAACCGGGCGGCCACGCGGCGCACCTCGAGCAGCTCGGCCTCCTGGCAGGCGATAAAGTCGCCTCCGGTTGAGGACACAATCGTCGCATCCTCGTGTTCGGTCGCCAAACTCCTTCGAACGGCCGCTGGGTCGATGTCCTGGGGCACGATCAGTAGT
>CAZUPX010001056.1:0-5317 GCA_964622155.1 uncultured Planctomycetaceae bacterium
GTCCCGAATGCTTTGCATCCACTTGAGCGTGGCCGTGGCCACCGGCTGCACGAAGTCGACGAACTTCATCATCGCTGGGGCCAGTGTCTCGCCGATCGCGATCGCGCCGAAACGGACGGTCTTCCAGAGATTCGATAGCTGGTCGCCCAGCTTCACCGCGTTGGCTGCTCCTTGACCGCTCATCACAAAGCCCATCTCGCGGGCCTCGGCGCGCAGCGCTTCCATGTCCTCGATCATGGGCAACAGTTTCGTGCCGCTCTTGCCGAAGAATTGCATCGCGAGGGCCGCTCGCTTCGTCGGGTCCGAAACCTTGCCGATGGCTTTGGCGATGGCGTCGAACTGCTGCTCGGGCGACATCGCCTGGATTTTCGAAGCGCTGAGTCCCAGGGCCGCAAGCGCGGTGTTCATTTCCTCGCTCAACGGTCCCGCTTTGCCGAGCTCGCGCTGCATCTTGCGGATGCCAGTTTCGAGATCCTCGATCGAGCTGCCCGATTGGTCGGCCGCGTGCCGCAGTTCGGAAAGCGCCTCGACCGAGAAGCCGGTTCGCTGCCGCATCTTGTCGAGCTCGTCGCCTGTGGCCATGAACGCGCGCAGCGCCACGCCGCCGATGGCCACGCCGGCGGCGATTCCGGCCGCACCAACGATGGCAAATCCCTTGGCGAAACTGGCCAGGTGCGAAAGCGCGCCACGCAGGCCCTTCAGAAAGGCGCTATTGCGCAGCGTGAGCTCGACGTATGCGCCTCCAGCCTTGATGTCGCTTCGTCCGGCCATAGATCACATCGCGCTTGCCGCAGCCTGCAGGATCGCGGGGTTGTAGGTAATGACTTCGCTCTTGGCTTCGCCCGCGGACGTGGCACCCAGGAAGCGGGCCCGGCCGTTGGCCATCATGAACAGCTCGCGCAGCGTGCGTCCGTCCGGGTGGATACCTACGATGCCGGCGAACTCGTAGCAGAGCTCGACGGGGTCAGCAGGTTTTTCACTTCCGCGTCCAGTTGGGCCTCCATCGCCGCGACGAACTGCTCGGCCAGCTTGGGATCGTTGATCCTCGCTAGCGCCCGCTCCATCCCGAGTTGCCTCACCTCCGCGTCCTTCGCGGTGATCGCCCGCAGAATCGCGCGGGTCTCTTCCGGGAAAAAATCGGCGATGGCCTCGTCCATCGCGATGGTGGCGCGGCGAATGGCGTCACCCACAAGACAGGACCCGAATTGTTCGTCAGTAATCCCTTGCCGCTGCGCTTCCGGCTGACAGAGCAGGTACAGCGTGTTGACCAATAGCACGACGTCGCGGCGAAGCTGCAACTGCGCCTTGCCTTCCAGATCGGCCAGGTCGACGCCCGTGCAGCCGTACCCTTGCAGATGCTTGCAGCCCTGGACGTCACACGTGGCCGAACGAACGCGCAGAATCGTGGGCGCATCGAGCTTGATCGTCCATTCGCGGTCGTTGGCATCCTTGAACGTCGGCATGGTGTCCTCATCGTCACGGTGTGGAATCTTGCAGCCACAAGAGTTGCAGCGTCGCAACATCAGTCGTCGAGCCGTTGCTGGCAAACGCCTTGGTGATCGGATTGCCGCCGAAGGGATTGGCCGAGCCGCCAGCGATGTCCCAAACCCGTGGGCCGTTGGCTTCCAGGTCCACTTCGGCGATCTCGCCACCGCCCGAATCCTGAAAATCGATGTGTGAATCGGCCGTGATCGTGTTGGCGTTGTACTTTTGCTTGATGGCCAAGAGCACTAGGTTGTCGCCGTCGATGTCCAGGTTGATCTGGTTGCGCAGGCTGACCACGAGAGCGGTGCTCGCGCTGGGCAGGTTGTCACCGGACCCCAGGTCGATCGGGACCGAAGTGCCAACGACCGTTCCCACCGTGACGTCGTACTGCACGCCGCTATCCCAATAGATGTCGACGTTTGCCCCGGTTTGAATGCCGTGGCCCGCGTCGCCCATCGTGATCGTGCCCGTGTTGTTGTCCGTTCGGTTGGTGAGCGTGCCAGCTTTACCCACCGGCATTTCGATCTCACGGATGCCGCCGGCGTTGGCCGAGCGCGGGAGGGACTGCGCGATATTGCCGCCCAGCCCGGAAACCGCAACGCTGTAGTTGAGAGTGGGCATATCGAGCTCCTCGCCTAGACATAGAGTTGCGGGGCACGGCCGTAGCTGCGGCTGGGCGTCAAATTGATTTGCAATGTCTGCTCGCCGTTGAGTGGCTTGCCGACTGAGACGGTCCCTGTGCAGTCGCCGTCAAAACCCTTGCCGGCTGCATAGTCCTTCATGCGGATCGCCACGCCCGTACCGGCAAACAGGGCTGTCAGCAGGGCCGAAAGTGCCGTGTCGGTCGTGTCCTTGATCATCGTGAAGTCGATCGTGACCTTGCGGATCGTGACGTCTTCAGTTTCGATGGGGGGCGCGCTGCCGTCGCCGCGGACGGTCGTGTTCCCTTTTTCGACTTCGAGGTTGTAGTTGGCGTCCTTGACGTTCGCCAGGAGCGTGGCTGCCGTCGCGCCCGTTGTGGCGCTAAAGTAGACTTGCCCCTCGAAGCCCATCTTGATGTTGGTCGCCATAGTTATTCTCCGATTGCTCCCTTCCACTGGCCGGCGAATCGCGGCACGGCTCGCTCGAGCGCCGGAAACATGTAAGGCCGCTCGGGGTACTCCTCACCCTTGTACTGGCCGCCGAATTCGTGCGTGTGGCCGACCTGGCCGGCGACACTGGCGGTTGGCCCGATAACAGCTCCAAGCTTGTCGACGGCAAAACGAACGGCGCGCGGCAATAGCCGACGGCGCGTGTGCGGAGGTTCGCCGGGCGACGAGGGGTCGGGCGAGACCTCGATCGACGCGACGGCGTCCTTGCGGATCGACGCCGCGGCGTGGCTGAAGCTGCGGAAGGCCGTCTTGTCGGCAGCAGCCTTCACGCGCTTCGTGCGATCTTCGGTTTTGACCTTCATGCCGAACATGTCAGACCACCTTGCGATCTACTCGAAATGTCACCCGCACGATGCCCGTGAACTGCCGCATGTCGCGCAAGTGCGGCTTGTGCGGCGCCACCAGCCGCTTAGTGCCTTGCCAGGCTGCGGCGTCAAAGTCCTGCATTCGCGTCAACGTGAACAACTCATGAATCTCCTGTACCAACAGCATCAGCGCGTCGACGTCGTCGATTGCGATCCGTCCGGTGTCCTGGTCCTGTCGGTTGGCACCGAACTTCTTGCGGACCGCAATGTCGATCGGACACTTGTAGGCGATCGTGCTTCGCGAGGAGGCTTCGATCTCCTGTGCCGTCGCCACAGGCACCACGTCGATATAGAGTGTGTTCTCCTTGCATGTGTCGTCAGTCTCCAGCGGCTGCACCCAATCCGCCCAGCTACGCACCGGCGTGATCTGTTGGCTCAATGTGGCGGCGGTAAGCTCGCTCACAACCGCCTTGGCCACGGTGACCTCGACGGCTTCGTCGCTCATCCTTCCACCTTTTTGGTATGCACCTTCCAGCGATAACCGCCAGGCATCGATTCCGCGGCGGGCAACTTGCCCATCGGGAGCAGCTCGTACTCGATGGTTGCGCCGGTCTCGGTGAGCCGCAGCCGATCGCCGGCCCGAGGCTCGACGAGTTGCCCACCCAGCACGGCCTTGGTCGTCGGAAACACGAAGTCCCGCGAGGTTCGCTTGGTGAGAAATCCCTCCTGGTCGCTGATCTCGTACTCGACTCGCTCCCAGGTAGCCGTGAACGGGGCCGATTCGAGTCCGCCGCGGCTAAGGACCACCGAGACGCCGAAACCGTGCTCGAGCTGCGCCGCTCCATAGATTTCCAAAAGCTCATCGACTTGAGATACCATCGCTTAAGCGGTCACGCCTTGCAGTAGGTGCCCGGCTTGGGGGTGCAGGATCTTGACCTGCCGCTTGTTGCGCGGACGGATGACGCCGCCCCGCACCGGGTTCTCGCGATACTCCTCGATAATCAGCGAACCGAGGCCGGCATCGTTGGCACCCGGTAGCGGCTCGTCGTTCTTGTTCGAGAAGATCGTTCGGCCGATCTGCGGCATGGGATTTTCGAGGTCGCCTTCGATGCCGTCGTCGTGAACCACGCACAGCATGGCCTTGGTGTCATCCCACACACGCGACAGGCTTGGAGGGAGACCTTTGTCCGCCGTGTTCTTGAATCCGCGGCCGACCAGAATCCGCTCGACCTGCAGCAGGTCCTTAAGGCCGCTGACGATCTCGCTGACCATTGATTGGTTCTGGCCCGTGTTAAGTGCGACCAGCAACTCGCTGGCGTCGTACTTGAGCAGACCCTCGAGGCGCGCCGTGCGGATCATCGAGCGGAACCCCTTCTTGGTCACGACCAGCGTATTGGCGTCCTCTCCGCACCCGACGCTGACCTTTTCGTGCGCGGCATCAACGTCCGCGATCGGGTCCGCGGTGGCCACAGTCGTCCAGGCGGTCCCCACGGTGGTCGTGAGGGCAGCTCCGGTCCAAGTCGTAGTGTTGAAAACGGCGGCCGCGATGTCGTATTCGAGACGCTGCAGCACGCGATTTACCGCTCGGGCCGTGGCGATCTGTTCGGTCCGCAGTACGTCGCCGTACTTTTCGACCGTGGCATCGTCCACGACTTCTTCGACACCGTGCTCCTCAACGGCGTAACTGTCCTTGCTCCACTCCCAATCGTCACGCGCGTAACCGGATTTGGGTGCGCGCTTCGTTTCCTCGATCTTCGAGAGCAGCGAGGCGATTTCGATTCGGACAAACTCCGCTCCCTCTTGCGAAACGGCGATCGGGGGCAGAACCTGCAGGCCGATGAACTTCTGCTGATTGGCCACCAGGGAAAACTCCTGGTAGGTCAGTGACAAATCGAGACGGGTAATTGCAGTCGATGGAGACGGCATGTCTTAATGCTCCTCTTCCTGATTGTTGAATTGGTATGTCAGGCCGCGCCAATGACGCGCAGGCACTCGATTTGCGAGCCGTCGCCACTAGCGGCTTCCAGCGCGATGCCCCATGCATTGCCGACGACGGTGGTCGACACCTTGCCGCCGGCCGCCCGATAGATCGTGGCCATCGCCGCAATAGCGCCGCCGGCAGTGGCCCGAACGGTGCTGTCGGTCGTCGGCAGCCGGACGGTGCCGACGGTATCGGTGGCCAAGGTGCGCTGTTCGAGAATCCCCAGCTCGTTGTCGGCTGCCGCTGCCACGGCGAGGAACCCGCCCGTCAACTTCACGCGCAGGTAGGGTGCGATGGCCGAGTTGTTGGGAAACGTGCGCACATCCCGTTGGACAAGGGCTGTCATGATCTTTGCCTTTCTGGATATGTGGTTTTCGCGGCGCAGCTACTTCGCG
>CAZUPX010001057.1:0-8725 GCA_964622155.1 uncultured Planctomycetaceae bacterium
TGAGCACAAGAAGCCCGCGGACTGGCGATCCATGCCCCACTGGTTGCGGCGGCCGGCTACGTATCTACAGCGGCCGCGACCTGCGCGCGTTTCGAGTGGCGTATTTCCGTTGCTCACTGTGCGGCGCAAAACCGATACCGCCCAAGTCGCTCACGCCGCTGGCTGACGTCTACCGCCGCAAGCGAAAGCCCAAACGGCCCTGGTGGAGTTCGCTCATTTCCTAGTTGCGTATGGTAAGCAATTGGGCGTAGGTGGCTGCCAGTGCGCCCGCGATAATTGAGATGGTGAAACTGATTCTGCCCGCTGGTGCGCGTCGTGCGATCTGGGCATTCGACGACGCGGCCAGCGGGTTTAAGACTTTCGAGGGCAGCATGAAAACGAAATCGGGAGCGACAAATCATATTCGTGGGGTCGATGCCATTGCCAACATGGCAACGGCCGCGTGGTTGAAACTATCGTCACGACCGAACGCGCGGCTGCGCGACGAGGAGCGCGGCGCTTTGCGTCGGAACAAGTTTGACCCCACGTTCACACCCAGCGGCGTACACGTCGAAATCCTTGGCGATGCCGGACTCCGACAATCTCGGAACCTGGCACACACACCTGGCACGGCCGGCGGATTCGCCACGAGCGTAGGCGGCATCGGATTCGTAGGCGGTTGGGAACCGGCTCTGGACGCTTTGCCGATGCGTCGGCTGGGAACCGTGGTAAGGGTCGACCGCGGTGCGACGCATTGGCTGACGACGGCTGACGACCGCACCAATGGGGCGGGTTACCTGGTCAGTGAAAACGCCGCCGGCGCAACCGCTGACGTGGCGTTCGGGCTGCGCGTTTTCAAGCCGTACAAGGCCAGTAGCGGCCACGTGCTCGTGCCGTCGGAGTTGGATCAAGACGGGCAAAACTTTCCGCAACAACTTGGCGCACTACTCGGTCGACGTGTCGCACGCTGTCAAAACTATTACGCGACGATTGGCTCGGGGACTGGTCAGCCGTTGGGAGTCTGTGCGGCCTGCTCCAAGGTGTCTGCGGCCAGCGCGGTCGCAATTAGCGGCGACGATATTCTGAATCTGGTGCATGGCGTGGGCGATGGAACGCTCGACGGCCCGACTCCGCCGCGGTTTATGATGCACCGCGACGTGCTGAAAGTCCTGGCCGAATTGAAGGATGGACAAGGCCGATACCTGTGGAACAGCGACACGCGCAAGCTGGGCGGATTCGTGGTCACGCTTAACAGTCCGATGGCATCGACGATTGCCAGCGGCACGGTGTCCGTATTGTTTGGCAATTTCTCAGCCGTGCGCTTTGTGGAAGTCAGCGACGTTCGGCTCGATGCGTTGCAGGAATCGCAGTATGCGAGTAGCGACCAGATTTTGTACCGCGCGATTCTCCGATTCGATTCACAACTCGTTGACGCTG
Source organism: uncultured Planctomycetaceae bacterium (assembly GCA_964622155.1). Taxonomy (GTDB): domain Bacteria; phylum Planctomycetota; class Planctomycetia; order Pirellulales; family PALSA-1355; genus CAZUPX01. The sequence continues at coordinate 1,417 of CAZUPX010001057.1, forward strand.
GCGACCATCCGGTTGTGGGTCTCCAACACTAAAAGGGCTGCTGACATGAAATCAATTCGTGAGCGGTTTACATCCCGTAAGAGCAAGCCATCGCCAGCACTGGCCCGCAAGTTACTGAGCTATCGGGCAGTCGCCGACAAGACGATGTTTGACCGCAAGCGCGATGAGTTGCTGCGCATTGCCAATCCGGTTCAGCGCCGGGCGAAGCTCGTGCAATTAAACGAGTACGCCGACGGGTACGCACAGCTCGTCCGCGCGAACCTTTCGCAGTTCGACCGCGCCATCCTCGGGCGACTCTGGCAAGCGTGACCGATGGGGGGGGCCGTTTTTTCGGCTACCGCGCGACCGAGGACCGATTGGCAAGCCCACGCATGTTTTCACGAAATCGGAGCGGAGGAAATAAATCATTAAAAGTGCAACCCAGAAATCGTCGACCATTGCCCCGCCAGGGCACTTGTCGGACCGCGCCAAGGCCCTTTGGCGCGCTGTTGTGCCGAATCGCGGACGGTCCCCTGAGCGATTGGCGTTGCTGACCGTGGCCCTTGAAAGTTTAGACCGTGCGGACCTGGCTCGAATCGAAATCAGCAAGTCGGGAATGACGAGCGTCACGAAAAAAACGGGAGCGACGCACGTCAACCCGCTAGTGAAAATTGAGCGCGAAAGCCGACAGTTATTCGCAAGGGTTTGGACCGGGCTCCACTTGGACTTCAATCCGAGCATCGACGGCCGGATAGTAGACTCGGCGTGGCCTGGTCCTGATGAGGCCGACGGCGAATGAGCGTGTCGGACGCCGAAATCCACCACGAGCTAGAAGAAACCCGCCGGTTGATCGTGCCGCTAACCGCACGGCTGGCGGAATTAAACGGGCGCGCCGACCAGCTTGTGCTCTGTTTGCTCGATCATGACGGCCTGCCCGATTCCCGGCCGTGTGGGGTGCGGTGAGAAGTTTTTGACGAGTGGGAGTTCACAGAGCTACGATGGCGCACCGAAAGGGGGTGCGTCATGCCAAACAAGGTTAAGTGCAAGGATTGCGGGTTTCTCTCGCTGCGACACAGAGTGGGCCGCTACCTTGGGGAGACAGAAAAGGTAATACGCGATGGCGGAGACTTTCCGGTTGAGATAGACCATCAAGGGGTCTACCAGCTTGTGTTTCTCCAAGACCCTATCTGCTTTGCGATGGCTTGGAATCTTAAAGACGAGAAGTGTGCTGGCGAGAATGACGTCGCCGAGTTTCACAGAATCGTTCACAGCGAAAGGGATTGCGGCTCGTTTGAAGATTGGAAGCAAGGCTACAGCCCCAAGGAACTCCAAGACATGATTGACAGAAAGTGGATGCGCGAGCAGGACGTCAAACATAACATCCGTACGCTTCTGGTTGGCCTGGTCGGAATTATCGTCGGCGCCGTAGTGACCATCGGGGCAACATGGTCGAGCAAGCCGCCAGTCGTGAACGTCTACACTCCCGGTGCACCAATGGCTGAATCCGCGGAAGATGATGGACGGTAGCTAGTGGCTTGCTTGACGGCCGGGACTCGCGTAAATTGAAGCGAGCCGGCCAAGTGCTAGTAACACCGGACCGGCTCTAACCGACGCCACCCTAGATAAGAGGGCAGCATGGCTACGCACAATTCTAGCCGAATCTCTAACGGCTCGCGTAGCGTTCGGCATCGCCCAATGACTCCAAGGTCAAGTGCATCCGTTTGCGTTGATCCTGAGCGCTCCTGTGCAACCGTTTTTCAGAAAGGGAAGCAATGAAACACGAAGTCAATGTCAAGGTCATCGAGTACAACGACCGCACGCATTTTCTCATGCAGTACCGCGACCCGATCACCCGGCGCAAGAAAACGCGCTCCACGCAGGTTGAACGCGACGGCAGCAAGGCAGCTCGCCGCGAAGCCGAGAAGGCCGCGGGCAAGTGGGAAGCCGAATTGCGGGAAGGCCGCTACCGCGCCCCGATCAATATGGCGTGGTCGGACTTCCGCGAGCGGTACGAAAATGAAGTGCTCAACAGCCTGGTGGCGGCAACCGACAAGAAATCTTCCGCGGTGCTCAACGTCATTGAAAAAGCGCTGAATCCGACACGACCACGAGACTTGACGACCGAACGCTTAGCAGCCTTTCAGGCCAAGCTCCGCGAGCGCGGCCTGTCGGAACACACCATCAAGAGCTACATGGCCCACGTTGCGGCGGTGCTCAATTGGGGTAAGCGTATGGGCCTGTTGGCAACGGTGCCGACAATCGAATCGCCGAAGCGGGCTAAGGGCTCCAAGGTCATGAAGGGGCGTCCAATCACTCTGGAAGAGTTTGAACGGATGTTAGGGAAGGTGGCGGCAGTGGTAGGGGACGCCAACGCCGCACGCTGGCAGCACTTCCTAAGAGGACTATGGGCTTCTGGATTGCGCCTAGGTGAATCTTTGGCGCTGTGTTGGGACCGCGAGGACACCCTGTACATCGACATGGCGGGCCGCCGTCCGATGCTTCGGATCCCGGCTGCGCTTGAGAAGGGGAATCAAGACCGGCTACTGCCCATCGCGCCCGAGTTCGCCGAATTCTTGCAAGCCACGCCGAAGGACCAGCGGACGGGTTTCGTGTTCAATCTCGCGTCGAGACGGTATCGCGCCAGACTGTGCCAGGGGCGAGTCAGCGAACTCATATCGGACATCGGCGAAAAGGCTGGTGTGAAGGTCAACACCGACCCCAGGACGGGCAAGGTCAAGTATGCTTCGGCTCACGACCTGCGACGGTCGTTTGGTGAGCGCTGGGCAAGCCGCGTCATGCCCCAGGTGCTCATGGAGCTGATGCGTCACGAGTCGATCAGCACGACCATGCGTTTCTACGTGGGCAGAAATGCCCAAGCAACGGCCGACGTGCTATGGCAAGCTCACGAGGCCCAGCAAGCGCGAAACGGCAACACTTTCGGCAACAGCAGCCCCCAAGAGGCCACGGAAGCCCGCTAAATTCAGGGTTTCGCCAGTCGCAGCGGTGGTTTGATTATCCCATCGCGCAGCACCACAAACAAATCGGCGGCAATCAGGTCGGCCGTGGTGCCGGGGTTGCGACGATGGCCGTCCGAGCGGAGCCAGAAGTCAAGGTCCACCAGACCCTCCTGATAGGCCTCGTCGCCGGGCGATCCCATTTCGAGCACCGCGCCGGCTCGCGCCGCGGCCTGCCGCGCCACTTCGAGCCCCAGCCGTCGAGCGATCAAGCTGTCGGGAAACTGGCTCATCAGCTCCAGGTGCACCCGTACAATCGCGTCGCGCAGTTGCCATCCCTTGGCAAACGCACTGGCAAGTCTCGGCACGACGACCGACAGCACGTCATGAAAATCCTCACTATATTGCCGAGCAACCATATCGCGATCCGCAGCCAGCCGCATGGCCTCGATCAGGTTGGCTGGCGGGGGGCCGGCGACGTCGGCCTGTTCCACATGTCCCAAGCCCGCGGGCTGGGCGCGAAGGATTGCCTGATAAGCATCGCGAGCGTCTTGCTCTGTGGTCTGGCTCAACACTTCGACGATGCCCTGCTCGATTGGCGACGTCCGCGGCACCTTGGCCAAGGGCGCGATCAACAGCACAGTGCCCAGGTTGGTATTCGTGGCCACGGCACGCTGTGTTGCCTCGACTGCCGACAGAATCGTCTGACCCAGCGGCAAGCTCACGGCCGCGTCCATGATCGGTCCGATTGCAATCGCGGCCACGATGAAGTCCGGATAACTGGCGTCCTCAAAATCCGCCCCACGGTGGATGTTGCCCGGCTTGGGCGCCGTCGCCTCCATGACGCAAGCCAGCGTCGCACACTGGCCGATCGAGAATAGCTCGGCGTCAGTCATTGTCCAGAGCGGCCAGGGAACAGCGGAAAAGCGACAGCGAACAACTCCCAGTCTTGGTACGGTTGACGAAGAATGTCAACCACGACGACACGACGCTGGGGACAGGAAACCGGACGTACGGCCTCCCTCCCTCTTCGTACGTCGTGTCGTCGTGGTAAATCTTCCTTTCCGAATGCCAGAGAACCAAGCCTACTTAACTCCTGCGTGTCGCTGCCAAAAATCGCGCGACGATCGGTATGACCTCGTCGCAGGCGTCTTCGATGACCCAGTGGCCGGCATCGGCCAGGCGACACACTTCGGCACTCGGCACGAACGTCAGGAATCGTTCGAGAAAATGGGGCGTGAAACACCAGTCGCGCATGCCCCACACCAGCAGCCATGGCCAATCGGCCAGCGCCGGCAACTGCCGCTCGACATCATACAAGGTCGCATAGCTGGGATGCGCCGGCGACATCGGGATGTCTTCCACGAAGCGGTAGATCGCCTGCCGGTGCGACCAGGTGTCAGAGGGGGCGAGCAAGCCCGCTCGGACCTCGGGCGTTAGCCGCTCCGGATGGGCCACCGCCATTCGCAGGGCCGCTCGTGCGAATGCATTGAACCCTTGCACGGCCAGCCGGCCCAGTACCGGCGTGCGGCAGACTCGAATCCGCCACGGCATGCGGTCCGCGCGAAACGCGGCCGTGTTGAACATCACGAATCGGGCAAACCGCTCTCGCTGGGCCTCCGCGGCTCCTAGCCCGATGGGGCCTCCCCAGTCGTGCCCAAAGAGGGTAATGTCCTTCAAGTCCAGCCGTTCGACCAGGTGCCGCAAGTTGTCGATATGCTGGGCCAGGCAATACGGATAGTGGCGCGGCTTGTCGCTGAGCCCGCAGCCGATGTGATCCACCGCAATCACCCGGTATCGCGGCGAAAGGGCCGTGATGAAATTGCGCCAATAGAACGACCACGTCGGGTTGCCATGCACCAACAACAGCACGTCGCCCTGGCCCTCGTCGACATAGTGGTAGCGATGAGGTCCGAGATCGAGCCAGCGCGACTCGAATGGATAAAGCGATCGCCAGTCAGGGCTCGAGTGCATCGCCGTTTCGCGCTGAGGATGAAACGGACAATATAGAGCGGACAGGGGACAGGCAACAGGTGGCCTGATCGTCCGTGGGCCCATCGTGCACAAGAATTGGACGCGCGGATTGTCACGAGGGCTGAATTACCCCTCCCGCTCGAAAACGTAGCTCGACTTGTTGTATCCGCGGGCTTCTCGTGTGTTGGGTCGCGGGCCGTTCACGTCGCCCAACATCATCGTCAAGGTGTCGTCCACCAGCCAATAGATGCCGAGCTGAAGGCCGTCGTCACGCTGAATATCGATGGTGCCCGCGTCTGGATTCAGACGGTAGGTTGATTCCTGCAGGCCGACCTTCGAGTTGATGCCGTACAGACCATCTCCGCAAAAGACGAGCCATAGATGGTCGCGGCGCACGCCGCGGGCGTGCCAGGCTCCCTGCACGGCCGCATTAACGCCTGGCTGCTCTGGCGGCGCTCCAACAAAGAGGGCGACCACGAGGGCTATAGCTCTCATTTTGCGGTCCTATTTCGCCACTTGGCGGTTTGGCTCATCTGGGGCATTGTAGCATGGCTTGGGGCGTGTAAAACTTCGGACCGTGACCGCTTATGGGGTAGAATACAGTATTCGGTTCCATCCAGCCTCCAGAGGTCGCCGTGATTGAACATGCTTTTCAGGCCGAGCAGTTTATTAACCGCGAATTGAGCTGGTTGGAGTTCAATGCGCGCGTGCTCGAGGAGGCCGAGGATACGTCGGTTCCGCTCATGGAGCGGGTCAAGTTCCTGTCGATCTTCAGCTCGAACCTCGACGAGTTCTTCATGGTCCGCGTGGCGGGGCTGCGCGAACAGGCCTTCGGCGACGGGGCTCCCCAGGACTACACGCCAGACGGCTTGCGGGCGATCACGCAGTTGCAGCGCGTCTCCAAACGGACCCAGGAGCTGGTGACCGCGCAGTATCGCTGCTGGAACGAGTCGGTGCTGCCGCAGTTGACCCGCGAAGGCATCCGCATCCTGTCGCACGACCAGCTCAACGACGCGCAGCGCGAGTCGCTCGACCGGTTCTTTCGCGCGCGGGCGTTTCCGATTCTGACGCCCATGGCGATCGACCCCAGCCACCCCAGCCCGCACTTTCACAACCGGCAGCTATACCTGGGGGCGATGCTCAGACGTCATCAGGGGCTCGGTCCGAAGCAGTTGTTCGCCGTGGTGCAGTTGCCCCAGGTGCTGCCGCGGCTGGTGCCCCTCGGGCCGCCGGAAGAGACGAGCTTTATTCTGTTGGAGCAGGCCGTCGGGTCGCGGCTGTCGGACCTGTTCGGCGGGTCTGACGTGTTGCACTGGACGACGTTTCGCGTCACTCGCGACAGCGACATTGAGCTGTTGGAGCAAGAGTCGGACGACATGTTGCGGCTGATCGAAGAACGTCTCAAGGCCCGACAGCGGGGAGACGCGGTTCGGCTGGAAGTGGCCACCGGGGCCGCCGAGGAGCTCGTGAGGAAGATCATCGACGAGGAGGCGCTGCGTGACGCTGGCGAGAACGCGACCGACCCATATAGCGAGGTTTACCGCATTCCCGGCCCGTTGGACTTGACCGGCGTGATGGAACTGGTGGCCGTCGGCGACCGCGACGAGCTGCGCGAGCCGCCATTTTCGCCGCAGACTCCGCGCGGGCTGCGCTCGCGGCGCGGCGAGGACCTGTTCGCCGCCATTGCCGATCACGACATACTGCTGCACCATCCGTTCGACTCGTTCGATCCGGTGGTCGAGTTCGTGTCGTGCGCGGCCAAGGATCCCAAGGTGTTGGCCATCAAGCAAACGCTGTATCGGATCAGCGGCGATTCGCCGATTACCCGCGCCCTGATGCAGGCCGCCGAGAATGGCAAGCACGTTACCGCTCTCGTCGAGGTGAAAGCCCGATTCGACGAAGAGCGAAACGTCGGTTGGGCGCGGCAAATGGAACGTTCGGGCGTGCACGTCGTGTTCGGCTTTTTGGACCTTAAGACGCACTGCAAGCTGTCGCTGGTCGTGCGGCAGGAAGGTAACGTCTTGCGGCGGTACGTGCACCTGGGCACCGGCAACTACAACCAGACCACCGCGCTGCAATACACCGATTTCGGTTTCTTCACGGCCGACGAGGACGTTGGCGAAGACGCTTCGGCGCTGTTCAACCTGTTGACCGGCTACTCGCAAGGGCATGCCTGGCGCAAACTGGTGGTGGCCCCCGAGGACTTGCACCGCCGCACCGTCGAGCTGATCGAAGAACAGACCCAACGTGCCAAGAGCGGCCGGCCTTCGCGCATTTTCGCTAAGCTCAACGCGCTCGTCGACTACCGCGTGATCGAGGCCCTGTACCGCGCCAGCCAGGCCGGCGTGCCCATCGAGCTGTTGGTCCGCGGCATCTGCTGCCTGCGGCCGGGCCTGCCGGGT
>CAZUPX010001058.1:0-3731 GCA_964622155.1 uncultured Planctomycetaceae bacterium
ACGATGCGGTCGGTATTGTTGCGTGGATCGAGCACGGCGCCGACCACCAGCAGCGTTCCGTCTCCTTCAAGTGCCTGGTGACAATTTCGCAGAATGGTGACGGCTTCGTTGTCGTCCCAGTCGCTTAGCACGTGTTTGATGATGCACGCGTCGGCTCCCTGCGGCACGCCATCGAGAAAGCTGCCGCCGACAAACTGACATCGATTGACCAGCCCCTCGGCTTCGAACCGGCGCCGGGCCATCTCGATCGTTTGCGGTTGATCGAATAAAATGCCACGCAGCTTGGGATGCCTGGTCAACAGGTGCGCGACAAGGCTTCCCATCCCGCCGCCCAGGTCGAGCACGGTGTGGAACTTGCCAAAATCGTAAGCCCGCGTCAGTTCGCGGCAATGCCAGTCGGTCCAACTGCTCATGGCCTTGGCAAACGTGACGCCCAGCTCGGGATGTTCATTGAGATAGTTGTAAAATCCTTGCCCGTGTGCCAGTTCAAAGGCGGAGACGCCGGTGCGCACCGACTCAAGCGTTTGGGCAAAGCCTTGCCAGACTTCGCGGCGTCCCATCAGCGTCAACCACGATCGTAACGACCCGCGGTCCTCGGTGAGCAGGACCCTCGCGCGGCGCGTCATGTGAAATCGACCTTCGCTGTCTTCACGAAACACGCGAAAGGCCGCCAAGGCTCGCAGGATGCGATACAACGAGGCGCGGTCGGTCGCGGTCGCTTGTGCCAATTCGGCTGCGTCACGCGGGCGCTCGTTGACCAGGTCGGCGATGCCCAGCTCGGCGGCCACATAGTAGGCACGCGTCAGGTGCAGTTGCTCGACCAAAAAGCTGACGCCTCCGAACCACGGCGGGTTGAACAGATTGAAGAAGTAGCGTCCCACCGAGCTTACGAGCGAAGCCATAGAGCGATTCCTTTCGTCGGAAGCGTGGCCGCTGACTCTGGGTGGCACGGGCATCTTGCCCGTGTCCTCCGCATGCACTGGCGACACGCCAGTGCCACGCGCCATCTCGTGAGTCTCGGATAGACTCACCCACGTGGGACAGTCCCGGCGCGCCGGGACTGCCGATCACCGACGCGCTTATGATAGAATCGGCACGAAACCGAACGATTTATTGAGGATTCTCATCATGTGCCAGATTCGATATCGGTTGCGTGCCAGCTTGCTGTCGGTCTTTGCGGTTGGCCCCGTCGTGCAAATAGGCCTGGCTCTCGGCGATGAGCCGGCAATCTGGGATCGCCAGATCATGACCCAACCGTTTGACACATTCACGCTGATTGTTGGAGATTGCTGGCCTTGCATTTCTGGTCCAAGACCGGAGAATCAAGGTCTTACGCAATCTTTACCGCCAGTAGGTCGGGCTCCGCAATGGTCGCACGAATCGAAGCCAACCCGACTAACGAGCACCATCGTTATCTGGTGCTCTTCATCACGAACGGCGGCGGCGTCTAGAGCCGCTCCGCCGTGCACCGCCGCTTGCGGCTTGCTCGGTTAGTTCTGCGTTCGTGATTGTTTCACTCGGTCTTTTGTTGGCGGGAGTCTCCAATGGTCGCGATACGTAGTGACTCGCAATTGGCGTTAGTTGGCAGGATATTTTGGATGATGGCCGGCCCCGCTTGCCTGTTGGTTAGCACCATCTTGATCGTCAATTCTCCAGGAACAGGCTGGCGTACAGGCGCGGATATCGTGTACTGGATCGCGCTCGCAGGAATGATTCTCGGGCGCTGGGCCGAGCATCGGGGCGGGAACCCTCGGAATGCGATGGGCGAGCCCGCCACTGCAAGTGACCTACGTCGGTACATTATCGTCGTGGCCATCGCCGGTCCGGCAATTTGGGTGGCAGCTAACATCGTCAGCAACTATGTGCTGAAATGATCTGTTTCCGGGAATGGCTCCGACTCCGTTGAACCATGAAGGGAGCCTCTGTGCTCTACACCCTGCTTCAATTCACTGTGTGTGCGGTCATTATTGTCGTTGCTGGCACATTTCTCACACAGTATGCGGACGCGATTGCGGAGATTACGAAGCTGGGGCGGCTCGTCGTGGGTAGTGTGCTCTTGGCCGGAGCGACTTCACTCCCAGAGTTGACCGTTGACATCTCAGCCGTCCGCATGGGCTTGGCAGACTTGGCGGTGGGAGACCTGCTGGGAAGCAGTCTGATGAACTTACTCATCCTGGCGGTGCTCGACCTGTCGCACCACTCACGTGGCAAGATGCTTTCACGACAGGGGGCAGCGCACGCGCTTTCTGGATCAGTGAGCGCCGGCCTAATGGGGCTCGTTGCGCTGGGGCTCTTGACGGGCAAAGCATTTGAGCCGTTCGCGGTTTTTGGAATCAGCCCAGCGATCTTCCTGCTGGTCATTGCTTACTGTCTCGGCATAAGACTGGTATATCTCGACCAGCGGATCGCCGTCCGAACTGCCGCAGAACTGGGAGAAGCGGCAACGTCGGTGCGTTCTGGCATGACGCTCACGAAAGCAATTGTTGGCTTCGCGATATGTGCAGCGGTGATCTTCATTTCAGGCCCATACCTGGCCGAGGCAGCCGGCGAATTGGCGGACAAAACCGGTCTTGGAAATACATTTCTCGGCACGACGCTTGTGGCGCTGAGCACATCCTTGCCGGAAATGGTGTCGATGCTCGCTGCCTTGCGGCTTGGCGCGATTGATTTGGCCATCGGAAACGCATTTGGTAGCAACGCATTCAACATGATTCTGTTTGCTCCGCTTGACTTTGTTCACCAGGAGTCGTTGCTCTCGACTGTTTCCCCGAGGCACTCGATCACCTGTGTGGCCGCAATGCTCGCTACCCTGGTTGCGATCATGGGGCAACTCTACCAGCCTGAGTCCCGCAAGCGGCTGATTGAACCCGACGCCTGGCTGGTGATTCTGATCGTGGTTGGGGCCCTTGGGCTGATTTACTATGTTCCGTAGCGGAGCAGTGTAAGCCGACCGAAGCCTCTTGGCTGACAAGGAGCCAGCCACGGTGCCGCAGGCCGATTCAGAGGGGCTCGTCCGCTGCGAAAGAACGCCTCACCCTCAACCGACGCGCCTAACCACCCAGCCACTGAGTGTCGTTCACCGGACGGTTATGACTTGCCTACGCGGGCAGTCTCTCGGAGACCGCCGATCACCGACGCGCTTATGATAGAATCGGCACGAATTCAACTGATTTATTGAGGATTCTCGTCATGCTCGATGTGCGATATCGATCACGCGCCAGCTTGCCGGCCCTTGTGATCGGCCTGATCGTGGCCGACGGGCATGATGAATCAGGCCGCGCTGGTCGGTCGCGGTTCGCGCCGGCGCTCCCCTGGCAAACTGGGTCCGGTCGCCTATATTGACCGCGGATTGGCACCCCTCGACGACTCCGCCACTGACCGCGCGGCCGAACCGCATTGCAGCGATTGGCCGTCGAACCCAAAACAACTTCTTTTTGAGAGGAATGCAAATCATGGCGGGCACACTTCTATTGGGCGGAATGAACGAGATGCGGCGTCATTGGGCCTGGTATCTGGGTCTGGGTATTGCGCTGGTCGCGTTGGGCACGTTGGCCCTGGGCGCGACGGTGTTTGTCACGCTGGCCACGGCGATCTTTTTCGGATGGCTGATGATTATCGGGGGCGTGCTCGAAGCCGGGCACGCTTTTTGGCGTCGTGCGTGGAGCGGATTTTTCTTCGACCTGTTGATCGGCCTATTATATCTGGTCGTCGGTATCATGTTTATCGCCAGG